>JAHHJQ010000413.1 GCA_018680005.1 Bacteroidia bacterium
AGTATTTCCTGAATGATGAGGATTCAACAAGAGAGCGACGAATCTTTCGTAGAAATGTGAGCATATATTCGATTTAAAATTTCAATTTGAAGCTTTGCTGTTGCCCCTTCCCTAAAGGGTGTCCGCCCGCAGCTTTTACTCCTTCCCTAAAGGGCGACAGTCTGCAGAAAGCTTATGATCGGATACTCCAAAGATTCAAAATTATTTAGAACATCTTCATTCCTAAACCTCAATTCGTGTTAACCGAAATGCACACAGATGATCCTTATTAACCAAAAAAAAAGGAGCAACTATTCCTAGGGATTGTGTATTATTGACACTGACAGAAAACTAGAATTATGAAGAAAATCATACTCTCCCTGGCGGCATTTATGCTGTTTTGCAGTCACGATATGTTTCTCAAACTGGATACCTATCACCTCAGTCCCAATGCACCAGCGGAAATAGAACTGTATAACGGAACATTTGAGAAGAGCGATAATACGATCGCACGTAGTCGAATGAATGATGTCAGCCTGGTTGGAAATGGTGAACGTGTTCAGGTAGATACCATTCAATGGACAGAAGAGGGTGATGTCACAGTCCTGAAATTTGTATCCGGTGATGCCGGCACCTGGGTAGCGGGGGTATCGACCAATCCAAGAAATATTGAAATGACGGCTGAAGACTTCAATGATTATCTTGAACATGACGGTGTACTGGATATGCTGGAATGGCGGAAACAAAACAATACACTGGGCGAAGACGCGATAGAAAAGTATTCAAAACATGTCAAGACCATCTTTCAGGTGGGCGATAAGAAAACAGAAGATTGGCAGACTATCCTCGGCTATCCCATAGAATTTGTGCCATTGAGTAACCCATATGATTTGGAAGTAGGGGATGACTTCAAGGTTCGATTGATGCGGAATGGGCAGGCTTTACCCAACCAAATCGTTTATGCAGGATCAGATGCCCACAGCCATGATGATGAACATAGTCATGAAGACCATGACGATGAAGATCACCATCACGATGCGACCTTACTTCGTACTAATGACGATGGTGTTGTGACCATGGAAATTGCCAATGAAGGACAGCAATATTTGCGAAGTATCCATCTCGAACATTCTGAAGAGGAAGGTTTAACACATGAATCTAACTGGGCAACACTAACATTTACAGTAGGTCAAGCCCATAGTCAAAGTGACCATTCGCATAGCCATGACGATCATGATCATAGTCACGGTGATCACGATCATAGCCATGGCTTACCATCATTTGTTTATTGGATCGGTGGATTGTTACTCTTGGTGGTGCTGTTCTATTTGTTTAGAAGAAACAGATAGGATCGAACGCAAGTCAAGCTTTAATCTCTATACCTGGACAAACATCAATACCCAGGATAACCACAATTTTGGGTTAATCCATCTGCACATGGATCGCCATCTATCTTAGTAATCGTTATGGATTGATCAGGCATAAACGAACTTAAGACTGCTCGGCTAAAATCACGGAAGTTATTTCCATTATAATTATTGAAATGAACAAAGTCTTCAGGAATACATGAAGTCTGCGGGCCTAATAAAAATCTTATTTGATCACATGCTACCAAAACATATTCGCCAACATTCTCGGGAAGAATCGTTTCATTACCAGCTTGTGCGGACTGGCCTTGGATAAATCCTCGCATCGAAATTCGTCCCCCCCTAATACCCATGTGCGTAAACACCTTCTGAGAATCCTGTTTCTTATCGTATTGGCGTACTCCAATTCCTCCACACTGCACATCATCATTTGTTTGCGGATCATCATCATCTAAGCAAGAATTCATAATTTGAAGCAAACCATCGACTTCTTGTTTAAAACCATTAACCTCAGTGGAGGTAACTTCGCCATTACATTCTATGGTTTGGAGAAGGGTGACCTTACCATTATTCCGAATTATTGATACATAGAATGGATCATGTGGTAGAGTCAGATCTGGTGAAGTTGTCAGGAGGTTGTCCAGATTTGAATCATTTTCTAATTCGGCTTCATAGTTTTCATCATATTTAACGGCACCTGTGAATTCGACCTTGTAATAGGCTACTTCATTATCATCATCATTTCCAGGTTTGTCTGGCTTATCAGGTTTATTAGGATTATTGGGCTTTTTAGCTGCATCAGCCTTATTTTGATCGTTTTCTTCCAAATTGGCTGTTGGAAATGTTTCTGTTTGGTCCTTCTCGCAGCTGAAAATGAATGCCAAAAAGAGAAATAATGTAAGTAAATAGAGGATTCTTGTTTTCATGGTTCCAGAAGTTAATTAGTTGGGCAGAATAGTTCTGAGGTAATATGACAATATGCTACCAATGTATCTTTCACTATTTTCCCAAATATTTGCATCATATTCCCAATTGGGCCTTTTCATAAATGCAAACGCTAACATCTTCACCAAGAAGGCTTGTTTTGAACTCTAAATCCAGGATGATCAAAGGAACAGTCATTTCGCTATTCTCGAACTATAAGTCTTAATTTCATCGTGCGCAAAACCCGGATCTCCTTACTCAAAAACCATTTCTTTGATATGAGAATTTTCTTTATTTGTCTAATCTGCTATCTTTTTGTTAATTCTTGTATGATTGACACAGGAAAGAACCAATCCTTCGACTATGAACTAGGTGTAGTTGCCGGTTTCAGCGAACTGGTCAATGCAGGGGTAAAACAATTGGCATTAAGTTCACCGATGTCATCCGATCAAATGGATGCATTTATTGTTGAAGCGGAGAAAGTAGCGGCCAAGTACAACGTGTCTGTTTATCGGGAATCGGACCTTATGGTTACTGATCTGTTTCCTGCGAATATTGCCAAAGATCAGGATGTTTTATTGCTGTATCAGGGGACTACAAAAGATGCATATCTGAGTCTTAAAAATGATCGAAATAACCTGAAAGCAACGGATCAATATAAAGGCGAATCCAGATTGCAAATTGCCAGGCGGTTTGGGAGAATGTTGAGCTACTCACCCAAGAAGATCAACCAACTCCTTGCTAAAAACACCTCGTATAGGACGATGCAAGACTTTGGGATACGGGCGAGTAATGTGTTTTTATATTACAAAGACCTTCAGGCTGCGTCTCAATTTTATTCTGAGATTCTGGGTTTGGAACGACTGGCCAGCTATGATAATGCGGATATATTTCGAATCGCAGCGGATTCCTATCTCATCCTTGTCGATGCGGCTAAAGGAATGCATTCAGCCGACGAACCAAAGACGGTGGCATTGGCCTTACTCACAGATCAGCTGGATGAGTGGTGGGTATATCTCAAGCGCCAAAATGTTCCAGTTAAATATGACTACAAACCTAAAACCGGCAATGCCCATGACGGATTTGTTATGATAGACCCTGAGGGCTATCTCCTTGAATTTGAGCGATTTAAGCAACATAAGGAAAATGATCTTTTTATCCCATTATTGGATCAAAACAGCACAGTGATACAAAGATCCAAGCCTGATAACAAGGTACCCGAAAATCTTGGTTTTCATTCTTCCATCACCTGGTTGTACTATAAGGACATTTTAGGAATGCAAAACTTTGTTGAAGACGTCATGGGTCTGGAAATGGTTGCCGATCAGGGTTGGACAAAAATCTACAAGGTGTCTGACACCGGGTTCCTTGGGCTTGTGGACGAGCGCCGAGGTATGCACAAGTTTACGGAAGATAAGGCAGTAACGGTTTCATTTATCCTTGAAGATCTGGATGGATGGTTTGACTATGTTCAGAAGCATCAACCATTTGAACTTCGGTCGGATCAGATCAATGCAGGTCCTGAAGATAAATACCGGGCTTTTGTTGGATATGATCCGGAAGGATATTATTTAGAATTTGACAAATTCTATGAACATCAGGACAACGAAAAATTGCTTCAGTATCTGAATAATTAGCGGTCGGAACTATTAGGAGTGTCTTCATCATCTTGTTGCTCTTTTTTAGCTTTTATATAAAAACCGACCAAACGCATTCCTAATCTGGCAAATAGAATAATAGCAATGAGTGTAACGATGTCTATTCCGTCCATATGTGAAAATAAGAGGAATTGCTGACTACTGATTGTGAATTTGATTCTTCTTAATTATAATGTCATCACAATTCAGTTCTGAGCCGTAGTCTTGCTAACCGTGGATTTACATGCTTATGGCTTTATAACCGACTGATTTCTTGAACACTTCGGCCTGCTTCATTCTCTTTGAGTGCCCTAATGATCTGGCTCTCTGTATACTTTGATCTTTTCACAACATGTTGAATTTAGTTAATTTTCAACCTGTCTTAAAATCTGGTAAGTCTACAATATCACCTATCATGACAGTCGCAAAATAGATTTGAAATCAGCTTCTAATTCTATTTTGAAGAATACAAGCTGGATTAATTCTAATCTGATTATTTAGGTGCAGATTGTGTATCTATAATTGGAAACTTTTCTCAAGAATTATCACCTTTGCACGCTATGAAAAAAACAGCTGGAGATACCTGGTCGCATCCATACGAACCAGATAAAAAGTTTTCGAAACGGGTAGTCTATCTATCTATGGAATTTGGACTCGATCAAGCATTCAAAATATACTCCGGAGGTCTGGGGTATCTGGCAGGATCACATATGCGGAGTGCATATCAATTGAAACAAAACATGATCGGTATCGGCATGTTGTGGAAGTTTGGATACTACGACCAGGTCCGTGACGAGAATAGTAATATGAAGGTTATTCTGCGAAAGAAATTTTATTCCTTTCTTCAGGATACAGGAATTGTTGTAACCGTTATGATTCACGGCCATCCGGTCTATGTCAAGGCATTATATCTGGCGCCGGAAGTGTTTAATACAGTACCCATGTATTTCC
>JAHHJQ010000418.1 GCA_018680005.1 Bacteroidia bacterium
ACACAAAACTACTTAAACAGTTTCTTCCACACACACAACTTAGAGACTACTACACAATCTACTGAGAAGAAACAAACCCAAATGACAGACGCCTGGTGATTTTCACCGGGCGTTTCATTTTTCTACCATTTCCGAAATCGTCACGGCAATGTCCTTTTGTTCAATCCACGGATCGAAATTAATGTCCTGACAAGTATTTGCTCTATATAAAGCACTATCTTTGGGCCGCATTTCTAAAAATATTAATATCAATATGAAATACGATATCATTATCATTGGTAGTGGACCTGGAGGATATGTGGCCGCTATCAGGGCATCCCAACTAGGTAAGAAAGTGGCAGTTGTCGAAAAGGAATCTCTTGGTGGCATCTGTTTGAACTGGGGTTGTATTCCAACCAAAGCCCTGCTGAAAAGTGCCCAAGTCTATAACTATATCAGTCATGCAGAAGATTATGGTATCTCTATTAAAGACGCCAAACCTGATTTCTCTAAAATGATAAGCCGAAGTCGAGATGTCGCCGGTGGCATGAGCAAAGGCGTGACTTTTCTGATGCGAAAAAACAACATTGAAGTAATCAATGGATTTGGGAAACTGGCCCGGGGCAAGAAAGTAGAAGTAAAAGGCGAAGATGGTAAAACCACAACTTATGAGGCTGACCAAATTATAATAGCTACAGGAGGGAGGGCGAAAGAACTTCCTAATTTACCGATTGATGGAACACGTGTTATTGAATATAGAAAAGCGATGTCCCTGCCAAAACAGCCCAAGTCAATGGTCGTTGTTGGAGCTGGTGCCATAGGTGCAGAATTTGCTTATTTCTATAACTCGATCGGCACTGAAGTAACCATCATCGAGTTCATGGAACAGGGTCTTGTCCCACGAGAAGATGCAGATATTTCTAAAGAATTAGGAAAAGCATTTAAAAAACAAGGTATCAAAGTACTCGCGAATACAGCTCTCGAATCTGTCAAAACGACAAAATCTAACTGCACGATCACAGCGAAGAATCGCAAATCAGGTGAAGAAATTTCGATAAAGTGTGATGTTGTGCTTTCTGCTGCCGGGGTTACACCCAATACAGAAAATATTGGTCTTGAAGCCCTTGGCATACAAACAGAACGCGGATTGATTAAAGTAGACGAATACTACAAGACTAATGTCGATGGCATCTACGCTATCGGTGATGTTGTCGATGGTCCGGCACTCGCACATGTAGCTAGTGCAGAAGGTATTACCTGTGTTGAAAAGATAGCAGGTCATAATCCTGAACCTATTGATTATAATAATATTCCCGGTTGTACCTATTGCAGCCCCGAAGTTGCCTCAGTAGGTTATACCGAAGCAGCAGCAAAAGAGGCAGGGTTCGAGGTCAATATCGGTAAGTTTCCATTCTCAGCATCAGGGAAAGCCAAAGCATCCGGAGCAAGTGAAGGTTTTGTAAAAGTAATTTTTGACAAAAAATATGGTGAGTTTCTTGGTGCACATATGATCGGTAATAATGTAACAGAGATGATTGCTGAAATCGTCGCCGCACGTAAACTTGAGACAACCGGACATGAAATCATTAAAGCTATTCACCCTCACCCTACCATGAGTGAAGCGGTCATGGAAGCTGCTGCAGCTGCATACGGAGAAGTGATTCATTTATAAGCTTCTCCTTGCTTCAAGACATATTAAGCGTGTTCGGTGGATATCCGGACACGCTTTTTTGTAATTAATATCTTTGATCTAAAATAATAAAGTGATGACCAAAGAAGCCCAATTCAAAGCACTGCTCGGTGCTTTCGAGGTACATGATGTCGATGCCATTGCCGTAAGTTTTAACTCGGGAATCGATCCTAATGATAGGTTTGATGATGGTCATCAGGATAAACCACTAATCCAATACATGATCAGTATGTATATGCGGTCGCCCAGGTTCTCAGATTGTATCCGACAATTTTTTCGTTATGGATTGCACTGGGAGGATGACTTTCTCAAGGCCATATTACTCAATGACACTGCATCGCTGGAATTCCAGATAATGAATGATCCGGACATCGTTTATAATACCTACAATCTGGACAATGCCTACACTGCTATGAAAAATGTTTCTGCATTGCACATTTGCGCTGAATTTAATCATGTCTCTTGTGCCAGAATTCTAGTTAATAGTGGCTTGGATATCAATTTTGTCGCCGGTGTCGATGAACATGGATTTGGAGGCCAAACACCAATATTTCACACTGTTAATCAGAATGGCAACGCTTCAAAAGAGATGTTACATTTTTTGATTGGAAACGGAGCCGATCCAACTCTGACCGTCAAGGGATTACACTGGGGACAGAATTATCCCTGGGAAACGCTCTACCCTGCTGTTAATCCGATCAGTTTTGCAATGATGGGTCTTACTCCGCAAATGCACCGGGATCCGGAGACTACCAAGGAAGTTGTACAAATGCTCGTTAAGAAGGCCTTTGGAATTGAATATGGTTTCCCAAATGTTCCATGTGCCTATCTACAAG
>JAHHJQ010000432.1 GCA_018680005.1 Bacteroidia bacterium
GTAAGTACATATCCTGATTTGGAAGACTTTATTGAAGCCAAGGCAAAAGAGAATCAAATCGATGTCAACCTCCCATTTCCTTTTTTACTGGAAGGAACAGTCACCAAATTGGATTGGCATGTCATCAATTGGCCCAGAGGTGATATGGATCATTCTCATGAAAAACATATCCAATCCGGTCTAAATGGAAGAATAGAAAATCAAAATGTCTCTGTTCTTGGATTCTTTTCAGATCGTCATCAGGGAATATTCACGCATCACACAGTCAACTCCCATATGCACTTTTTGACAGAAGACCGCACTTTGGCCGGACATGTAGATGATCTGGAGTTGGGGAAATCTATGGTGCTAAAACTTCCCTTGAAGTGATGTTTACCTTACCTGTCTTGTAAGGAAACAAGAATATCCATACATCCCTAAACAAAATCGGTAGATCGATTCTTAAAAGAACATATGTTATTCAAACAATTTGGTGGAAAAATCACTTCTGAGCTATTAGCTTATTACCAAAAGAGCAAATACTGGAATGGTACGGGATTCCAAAACCTGGAGTATATAGACCAGGGGGCGATCGCATTGAAAATGCCTGCCATTATTTATAAACAACTCACCAACAAACGAGGCCGAGAACCCAAATTTCCATTGCCAGTCCAGCCATTTGATTACGCGGCTTTCATGAAACCATCTTCAGAAACCAAACTGATCTGGTATGGGCATTCTGCTGTACTACTCCGCATGAATAACATGACCATATTGATCGATCCGATGTTAGGTCCGGATACAACGCCGATAGCACCAACAACTACCAAACGTTTTTCGAAAAACACGCTGGACATCATCGATGATTTTCCAGAAATCGATTTGATGTTGCTGACGCATGATCACTATGATCATCTGGATTACACCAGCATTCAAAAACTAAAGTTGAAGACAAAACAGTATTTCGTAGCCATGGGCGTTAAACGACATCTTATGAGTTGGGGCATTGCTGGCGACAGCATTACCGAATTTGATTGGTGGAAGCAAGAAGATTTTGAAGGGATCGAAATCACATTCACGCCTACTCGACATTTTTCAGGTCGTGGACTGAGAGACCGGATGAAGTCCTTTTGGGGAGGTTGGGCACTGAAAACGTCTACCGAAAATATATGGTTTAGTGGAGATGGTGGTTATGGAAGCCACTTCAAGACTATTGGCGAACGACTTGGACCTTTTGATTTTGCGCTAATGGAGTGTGGTCAATACAATGATGACTGGCCGACAGTGCATCTGTTTCCGAATGATAGCATACAAGCCGCCAGGGATGCTCGTGTACAAAAGGTAATGCCGGTGCACTGGGCTGGATTTCATTTATCCTATCACCATACCTGGAAAGAACCGGCAGAGGATTTTGTGAAAGCAGCTATCGAAAATGAATTGACATATGCGCTACCCAGATTGGGTCAATTGTTTATGCCCTCCTCTGACTTAACCGAAAAATGGTGGAATGATTTTGAGTAATTCCTATTTCGTCTTATCACCTCTTACCAAGTGCCTGGTACCTGGCGCCTTTACCCTACCTTCTCTTGATGTAAGGTTTTAGAGCCTTGGGATCCTTGATCGCTTCAAAAAATTCAGCCAGGTAAGCACTGCAATCCTGTCTTGTCTCCTCTGCCATATAGGTAGCCTTATCCAGGAGGTCCATTACAGGTTTTTCCAAAGATTGGTAATATGCTATCATGTAGTCATATTCGGCATCTGATATCTTGAAAGGAAAGAAGTATCGCTCTTTAACAGACTTTATTGGAAGGTCCTCTTTGGGTTCTGCATAAGATTGGCCCACAAATCCAGAGAAATCAAAATCGTAAGGTAGCGCTACTATCTTCTCTATGCCAGGAAGTCTAACCATCTCCAGGTTATGTTTAAAAGGTATCGCCCAGTCAGTGTTACCGATCATGTATTGAAAGAACATCATCTTCAAGAAGGATAGCCTATCCATACTTCTCTGATTGAGGTTGTTCTGTGTAACAATAGATGCATTCTTTCTTTCTATATAAGCATCCTCATCTTCCAGCAAGACGGCTTTGAAATTATATCTTTCTTCCTGATTGCTATTGATCTGAATATGGACAATGGTAGATCTCAATCCATTCGTATCGATCAGATTGTACAAGTCGTATAGAAAATGTTCTCGATATAGACGCTCCTGGTGCTGCGCTTCATCAAGACATGGATTCAGCAATTTTAGCTTGTCGGATTCGGAATACCCCAATGATCGAAGCAAGCCTTTTGGAAAATTCACCCTGATCGGTGGAATGGCACAAATCTTCTTCCTCAGATAGGTACGCGTTCGCACTTTAGAAGGAAGAGAAACCATTTCATTGCCTTGATCCAGAATTGTAGTGAAAGCTTCCTGGTAGACTTCGTTTTCAGAATACTCGAGGAGTTGATCTACATCCGTTTGAATTTGTATGGTTGGTGGTTCGGCCAACTCATAAATGGCATGAAAAAGGCTCGTTTTAATACTGTCTTCCGGTGCAGAAATATTTTGAGCACAGATATCACTGATGACCAGTATTTGAAATACCAGCAGAAAGGCACCAGCTGTTACTTTTCTGATCAGTGTAAATTCAATATTGTTTGGTCTGAAAGTCATTGGCTATTTTGAGCATTTTGGCCTTAAAATAAAACTATACCAAAAGAAACAACAAAACTTGCTAAAGTATAGTTATCGACTCAATCAAATTTAGAGCCTAATCCTTTAGTTGCGCTTCTGCCAGCCTGGCCTGATCTCCTATATACTGAAAAGTTCCCAGATTGGTAGCATAATCAATTGGTGACATACCTTCTGAAAATGCTTTGGCGGTAAAGAGGATAAAGTGCCTGATGTTCTCAAGTTCTTCCTTACTTACATGGCCTGACATATTTGGCATTCCATTATGTTCCAAGGCTCCTTCGAAAACTATTTGATCCCAATTATTAAACACTGCATCAGTAGATCTGGCCAAATCCGGAACCACTCCACCTCCTAAACCAGTAGTCGCATGACAACCTAAACAGTATTGAAAGAAAGCCGTAATTCCCCTACCCATTTGTTCGGGGCTAGCATCTGACCGAAGGACGGTTAATGGTTTGGCATCCGAAGGCAGTTTAGCTGGTGCTTCCGCAATTCCACCTAATTTAAATGTATACACTGTACCAGGATGAAGCGTTGCAGCTTTGAACAACATCCCTCGATAACCACCCCATCCAACAGCTATGGTAATATATTGCTCTCCATCCACTTCATAAGTTACAGGGGGTGCGATTGCGCCACCTCTGACATCAAATTGCCAAAGCGCCTCCCCTGTGCTCGCATCACGAGCTGTAAATTTGCCTTCTGCATCTCCTTGAAATACAAGACCGGATGAAGTCGTCAATAAACCTCCATTCTGATGAAGCACTTGAGGCACTTTCCAGACTTCTTTTTGTTCTATCGGATCCCAAGCTACTAATGCCCCGGAAACCGTTCCTGGTGGGGGGGCATTTGGATCTATCACAGGAGGAACATAAAGTTTGGAAGCAATGCTTGTATT
>JAHHJQ010000436.1 GCA_018680005.1 Bacteroidia bacterium
GTAAGGTAGGATGGCAAGACCAACTATTAAAAGGACGGTCCAAAACAAATGAACCCGATCATCGAACAGCTGGAGGTCTTCAAAATAATCCGTCTTTAAATTGCGCATCGACTAAATCATAACATAAGGATAGAGTCGATGAAGTTAGCATTTGACACTAACTAGACCAATTTTGTCATGGAATTAATTGGTGGACATGCAGAATTGCCCGTGGTGATGCAAACTTATTCCACCTCAACGTGCTTTTTCATTTTTTCTATGACATCACAAGTGTCTTCAAACTGTAATCGCAAAATGCCATTTTCATAATGTGCATGAATCTTGTCATGTCCGAATCCCTTAGCCAGATAGAATTTGCGTTCAATGGAGTCGACATCATACTCACGAATGACATACTCAGATGCTGCTCTTGGCTCAACGCTTTTCTCGGCGCGAACAGTCAATACATCATCTGTGACAGTGACAGCTATCTCATCCTTTTTGAAACCGGGCATCATTACATCTATCTCGAACAGAATGCCATCCTTTCGGATATTGGCAAAAGGTTCTTTTTTCTTTGTGTGCAAATCAAATGCACTAGTACCCAAAAAATGGGAGCGATGCTTATCAGAAGAGATCCAGTGGCTGGTTCTATCTTCACGATAAGTTTTGATATCAGGACGGATCATAATAATCTGATTTTTGGTTATGTAATCGCCCTAAATATGTCTTCTTTACTACTCAAAGGCAAGCACAATAATCAATGAAATCGTTGACATTAATCGAGGTGAGTGATTGGTGAAAAGTAAATTCCAGATGCGTCAAAATTTTGATTAAGTATGGGAATTATAGCAATATTTCGGTATATTCATAAACCCTAGGGATTAGGATACCTCAGCTCCCTTCTAAATAGAACTAGTATGCATTTTCAGCCCATACTTTCACACATTTTTTGCTGTTTTATCAGCGCATTGATCATGGCCGCCTGCAACTCCTCTACAGAGTCGGCCTCAGATACACGGACTGAAGATCTTTCTGAAAAGAATATCGCGCTGGTTCAAAAATTCATAGATGCACAGATGGCCGGTGATGGCGAGACCATGAAAAAACTGGTTAATGACGATTTTCTCGCTCGAAATCCTGCTGGAGATACGTTGACCATAGAGGAATATGCTACCGTTTGGACAACATTGAGCAAAACAAGGGCTAATCAGGATGCAGGAGTTTTCGCCACGAACACACAAAATGTGTCAACCGGAGCCTTAGCCGGTGAATGGGTTATGTTTTGGGGCACTTATACTGCCGAGGATCTGAAAAGTCAAGAAGTTATCGAGGTCTTGTGGCATGCGGATTTTATGATCAAAGATGCCAAGATCAGTAGATCTGTAACCTATTTTGACATTGTTGATAACAACGATTCGGATTCCTGATGATCCCAAATTGAGCTCGCTGCGGTTATCTCTGACTACTTCTGTGGTAAGAATCAACCATTTCTTTTTACATTTAAAACAAAAGGGCTTGTTTTATGAAAACCAGATATTGGCTTGTATTGCTTTGTACTTTGTTTATAGTTCAACTCGATGCGCAAAAAGTCTATCCAGATAAAAAGTATGCACTGATCAATGCACAAGTGGTTAACGTAGTAACTGAAACTATTACCAGCGCATCGGTCCTTGTCAATCAAGGCAAGATAGAAGATATTGGGACATTTGACACTTCAGAACTATCTGGCTATGAAATCATAGATCTGGAAAATAGCTACCTGCTACCAGGAATGATCGATGTACATACCCATCTCAATAATCTAGAGGCAGCAGGAAGAGCACTCATTTCGGGTGTTACTACCGTGAGGAGTGCGAGTGTGCCTGCTTATCAGGATGTCAGCATTAGCCGTATGGTCATCGAAGGTCATCTTGAAGGACCGGATATGATCCCCTGCGGGGTATATGTCACGCCATTTTTGAAAAACACCATTCTCGCAGATCCCAGGCTAGGCATCTTGAAGGATACGGTGGATTCTGAAGAGGAGTTGAGACATCTGGTACGGATCAACATTGATCGGGGCGCACAGGTGATCAAGACCAGAGGCACGGAGCGGGCAGGCCTTCCAACAACAGATCCACGAAAACAGACCTTTACCACCGAGCAATTGCAGTGGATCGTTGATGAAGCAGCTAAATACGATGTTCCTGTCATCATACATGGGCACGGGGACGAAGGATCAAGAGCAGCAGTCGAGGCAGGTGCCAGAAGCATAGAACATGGAACATTTCTAAGTGACGAGACACTCGAATTGATGAAGGCGAAAGACGCTTTCCTTGTACCGACATTTATTACCCTTCTAGACCTGGTTGAGCCCGGGGGAGACTACGACGATCCAGTAATTCATATGAGAGGAAAATACATGGTCCCAAAAAGTGAACGAACGATCAAGGCTGCCATGAGAATAGGTGTAAAAATCGCAACTGGTGCGGATAACAGATATACAGAAAAATCGACCAGCCGTGTCTCAATGGAAGTAGAGGAATATCGAAGACTGGGGATGGAACCCTGGGATGCGCTTCGAACCACGACTACGAATGCAGCAGAGCTTCTACGAATCGAAGACTATACTGGAAAAATCGCTGCTGGGTTCGAAGCAGATTTGATTGCCATTCCAGACAATCCGATAGAAGATCCTAAAGCACTTCAGGATGTGCTCATGGTCATGAGTAATGGGAATCTGTCGTTATTGCGACTTCCGTTCGGTAAAGAGTAGATACCTGAATAACATTGGTAACATCAGAAAAAACCAAAATCAAATAAAATGAAATTTATTCTACGCATAATTGTCGTATTCGCTGTCTCTGTTTGTTGGATCTCTTTGGCTTTAGCCCAATCCAATAATATCAAAGCGCAGCTGGAAGAGATCGCAATCGTTGATCAGAAGGTCATGATGCCAATGCGTGATGGTATTCGACTTTGTACGGATATCTATCGTCCAAAGACAGACCAACCGGTGCCGATCATATTTTCGAGAACACCATACAATTTTAATTCATGGGGCAATGGAGAAGAACGCACACGTACGGCACAACGTGCATATGAAGCGGTGAAACGGGGATATGCATATGTCGTTCAGAATGAAAGAGGGAGATATTTTTCAGAAGGGGAGTGGGATATCCTTGGTACGCCTCTGACTGATGGATACGACGCATTCACA
>JAHHJQ010000012.1 GCA_018680005.1 Bacteroidia bacterium
GGCTATTCGACGCTTCGACGTGCTCGTCACTATCATGAGATCCGGAATCATGATCTCCATGCGCCGATGATTTAAAAATCTCTGGTAAGTCCCGATGTGGGAGCTTAAAATCATCTGTTTTTACGTAGTTGGCGAATGGTACCTCGACATTATTCAATGTATTTTCTTCTGGCGAATAAACCAATCCCTGATCACTAGCCTGTAGTGACCGGATGTAGTGAATAACATTCCATCTTTCTTCATAAGATAGTTTGTCAGCATATCCCCCCATTACATTCTTTCCATGTATTATTGAATGGTAATAGACCCCGTTCGATGTATCTGCAAAAGTCGTCAGAAAATTTGCTGGTGCTGCAGGATAGACGCCACCATCTTCGCGTACCAAGTACCCATTTCCATCTCCTTTCTCACCATGACATGTTCCGCAAAAAACATCATACAATTCTTTTCCGGTTGTCAACGCCTCCTCTGTTATAGGAAATGGATTATCAATGATATCGGCAATAGCACGAGCTCTTTCATCATCTGAGTCACCATAGTAGTAAGGTACAGATCCATTCGCCGGTGTTGAGATTGCATTGGCGTTATATGTGCCGCTCAACAAAGCATCTGTCTTAGCCATACTGCCAGTAGCATATCCAATATGTCCTCTGGCGACCGTGCCTGGTACGGGTTCCCGTGGCTGAGAGAGCTCTTTTAGCTTCAACACACTTTCGTCATCCCAGGTATTGTAGGAGTAATAATTGTATATATTGGCTTCGTATGCCGTTGAATGATACATCCCTGGCATAAACTCTTTTCCGGTATCATCTCCTTGTGCCCGACCGCATGACTCTAGCAAAAGAACAGTCAATGTCAATGCAAAAAGTAAATTGATAAGTTTATTTTTTTTCATCATTTTATTCTGATGTATAATGTCTTCAGTTAATTATATCGTTTTGGTGTGTACCTCAGCCGCACCAGTTTTTGTGAAAAAGCTATTGAGCTTTTCAACCAAACTGTCATCTGCATCTGTAGTTTTAAATGCAATACAGAATTTGTCATCTGTAATTCGGTCATCTAAAACTGGATTCGTTACACCAGGGCCCATTCCGCATATAGTATAAAAAGTCACTACCATACCAATAGAAGCAAAAAGTACAGTCAGCTCAAATATTATCGGAATAAATGCAGGCACTGACCAATATGGTTTTCCACCAAATATGATCGGCCAGTCTCTGGTAAAAACCCAGGTCATGAAAATAAATGCAGTTAGCGTCCCTAGGGCACCAAAAATGAATCCGGCGATGTGCAATCTGGATTCCTTGAGACCTAAAATCGGGTCAAGGCCATGTACCGGAAATGGAGTGTATACATCCATGATATCCAGATGACCATCTCTGGCTATTTTAACCGCATCTAACAATTCGGTTTCGTCGTTATAGAGCCCGAATAAAACTTCTGTATGATTATCAGCCATTCTAAGACTTAATTATTTTATGTTTTAGTTCTCTTTCTTTCTTAATCCGGTGACACACTAGAAAATCCCTGACCTTCCTCTCCAGGTTCATCAGTTACTACTGGTTCTGTCACTTTAGCCACACGTTGTGTTGTATATTGATCTCCAGATGACTTCAAAATGTGCTTGATCTCTGCAATAGCCACTACAGGTGCTACCCTGGTAAACAGCAAATACAGCGTGAAGAACAATCCGAATGTCCCAAGATATACACCTATTTCAACCCATGATGGTACATAGTAAGACCAACTTGAAGGCAAATAGTCCCTTGCCAATGTGGTAGCAATAATCACAAACCGTTCAAACCACATCCCCATATTGATCACAAGGGAAAGTATAAATGTCAAAGTAATATTTCTTCTCCAGCTTTTCTTCCAGAAGAACTGTGGGGAGACCACGTTGCAAAACATCATCCCAAAATATGACCACCAGTACGGACCCAGCGCTCTGTTGTAAAATGCAAATTGCTCGTATACATAACCGGAATACCAGGCAATGAATAACTCCGTGAGGTAAGCCACCCCTACTATTGAGCCTGTCAATAGAATGACCTTGTTCATTGACTCAATATGTTCAATGGTGATATAGTCTTCAATATGTAAGACCTTTCTGGTTATCAACATCAATGTCAGTACCATAGCAAATCCCGAAAAGATAGCACCCGCAACGAAATAAGGAGGAAATATAGTCGTATGCCATCCGGGTATCACTGAAGTTGCAAAGTCAAAACTTACAATCGTATGGACAGAAAGTACAAGCGGTGTTGCTAAACCAGCCAATACCAATGAAAGCGATTCCCATCTTTGCCAATGTTTAGCTGAACCGGTCCATCCAAAAGACAGGAAGTTGTATATTTTTTTTCTAATGCCAGTGGCTCTATCTCTAACAGTTGCAAAATCGGGTACCAGTCCTGTATACCAGAATAGCAACGATACGGTGAAATAAGTACTGATCGCAAAAAGGTCCCAAAGAAGTGGTGAATTAAAATTGACCCAAAGTGGTCCTCTAGTATTCGGATATGGGAACAAAAAGAAATCCAACCAAGGTCTTCCTGTGTGTAGTGCCGGGAACAAACCCGCACACATAACTGCGAAAATCGTCATTGCTTCAGCAGCACGGTTCACACCTGTCCTCCACTTCTGTCGGAAGAGCAAAAGGATAGCAGAGATCAGGGTACCGGCGTGACCAATACCAATCCACCAAACAAAATTGGTGATATCCCAACCCCAACCGATTGTACGATTAAGATTCCATGAACCTATTCCAATCCAGATGGTCCAGATGATACAGAAAACTCCAAAGAGCAAAAGTCCGACAGAAATGATGAATCCAATCATCCACAATCCGCCAGGTGCTTTCTCAGTTGGAGAAACCAGATCGACCGTAATATCATGGTAGGTCTTATTACCTGTGATCAAAGGCTCCCGAATTGGAGAAACATGATGTGCCATAAAATTCTACCTGTTTTTATTGATTATGCGTCAAGCGCTTCGTCTCTGTTATTAACTTTGGCTGAATATTGAACTGATGATCTCACGTTCACTTCTTCAAGCACTATATAATTCAATGGTGAATTCAGCCTTTGTGCTAAATCGCCTTCCTTGTTATTCATATCGCCAAACACAATAGCCTCCGTCGGACACGCTGTTTGACAAGCAGTCTTCACGTCCGTATCCATTAATGCTCTACCTTCTTGCTTAGCAGTCAATTTACCCTCTTGAATTCTCTGAACACAGAAGCTACATTTCTCAATGACACCTCTAGCCCTGACCGTTACATCAGGATTTAATACCATTCTTGTAAGATTATCCGCACCATATGGCACTTCACTTCCTTCACCATTCAACTGTGGTTCGTTCCACGCAAATGTATCCGCAGTGGTATAATCCAACCAATTGAACCTTCTGACTTTGTAAGGACAATTGTTCGCACAATATCTTGTACCGACACATCTGTTATAGGTCATCTGATTCAATCCTTCGGAGCTGTGGTTTGTGGCCGCGACAGGACAAACATTCTCACAAGGAGCATTGTCACAATGCTGACACATCATGGGCTGATAAACAGTATTGGGGTTTTCAACATCTCCATGATAGTATCTGTCTATTCTCAACCAGGACATTTCATGGTGTCTGGATACTTCTTCCTTTCCAACAACAGGTACATTATTCTCTGCCATACATGCAATAGTACATGCACCACATCCTGTGCAAGCGTTGAGATCAACATACATTCCCCAGTGGTGACCTTCCCTATAGTCAGCATCAAATCCAGCATATATCGTCTGATCATTAAGGTATTGATGATGCTCACGTTCATGATGAAGATCCTCGACAAACTGCTCAATGTCTTGAACGTGCGTTTTTCTTATGATAGATCTTTTAGTTAGCGATTCTTGCCAACCAGTTGAGATCCAGTCAACAGGGTTATTCTTAAAGACAGACAAGGATGCTTCGTCAGCATTGATCATTTCTCCGGTCTTAGTTGATTCGGCAGTCACACCCATTGTATGATGATACTGCACGCAAGAGAAATGATCCTCTTTACCCTTTGATGCTGATAAGCTCGCATTAGAGGCAAAATATTGTCGATTGCCGCCGCTATTCCCTAACCAATTTTGCACATTGGTGCCTACATTCATTCCACCCAATCCTACAACAGATCTTCCGTATCCAATTGCGACGGATACTGTTCCCGGCATCTGACCAAATTGTTGAATAACAGAAAAAGTCTTTGTTTCTCCATTCACTTCCAGGTCAACTTGATCACCATCCTCAAGACCATTAAGTCCATTGAATTTATTCTTTCCATCAAAGGAAACCGGTACGCTGAGATAGTTACCCCAGGTACATCTCGTAATCGGATCGGGCATTTCTTGCAACCATGGATTATCGGCATATTGACCACCTCCAATTCCAACAGATTCATAGAAGTTGATTTCAAGATCACTTTGAGATGGCTGTGTGATAGTACCTGAAAGGCTACTCACATCCCCAGAATAAGAAGGTTCGGATATTGATGCATTGGTCTTCAGCACACCATCATGGAGCGCTGAGTTCCAAAATGACTGGAAGTTGGTATATTCGCTTTGGTCTGCAAAAGGGCCACTCCGCCAAACAGATTTCAGATAATCATAATATGGCTGATCAGATTCCATATTCAAATTCTCGCTTTTGGCCCACATCAGCAACGAACATTCCGCCTGTCTTGTATTGAACAAAGGAGCGATAGTAGGTTGAATCAAACTGATCTCCCCGGCATTAGCTTGTGCATCACCCCAGGATTCAAATAGATGGTTGGAAGGAGCCGCAATTTTAAATAAAGAAGAAGTTTCATTCAAGGTTCCTCCTAAACTTATGGTGCTAACAACCTTGGCTGCCGCGTCAGCGAATTCTTGTCCATTAGGTAGATCAAAAACAGGATTTGCCCCATCCATCAAAATTGCTACATCTACCCCTCCTGTATTCATCTCAGTGATCAAATCCTGGATTTCGCTGTCGCGTCCTTGTCTTTGAAAACTATGATCGCCAAATGTAATCGTTGCTCCGTAAGAGCCTAAAAGCTGATTGATCGCATTAACCAGCTTTTGTTCAGCTACATTATTAGACGCCGAAACTACAAGTGCCTTTCCTTTTTGATTTAAAAGATCACCTGCCATTTTTCTTATGGCCGAAGCAGCTTTATCATTTACAGCCGGCGCAGATATCGAAGCAGATCCTGCCAAAGCATTGTAGAGTGCAGCTATTGCTGCCCCTTGCTCCGAAGGTTTAACTAAAATTCTATTATCAGCATTGGAACCGGTCAGAGACATGCCAGCTTCAACCTGCACGTGTCTTGACATAGAAGCTTTTTCCAGACTATTTATCTTTCTGCCAGTCGCGTATTTCCGCGCATATTGGACAGGTGAAATCCAGGATCCAAGGAAATCAGCATTAAAACTGACAATGTAGTCTGCCTTATCAAAATGATATGAAGGCACTACTGCCATTCCGAAATCCGCCTCATTAGCTTCTAGAATTGCCGATGACGAAACCGGATCATAAGTTACCACCTTTGCATTTGGGTATGCGCCTATAAACTCATCAATCGCCTGACGTGATGTTGGGCTAAGATTCGTATTCGATATCAATCTGATATTAGCTGATGGTGTTAACGCAGCTTTTACTTGCTCGTCTACTTCATTCCAAGAAGAAACAGATACTCCGGAATAGTCAATACTTCCCGGTCCTTGAATTCTATTGGTATCGTAAAGACCCAAAATAGAGGCCTGGGCTCTCGCAGAAGTTCCACCTGCCGTTAATGAAGACAATGCATTTCCCTCAATTTTAATAGGACGACCTTCACGCGTCTTTACAAGAATGGGGCAATAATCTCCTCCGTTGATAAAAGTGGATGCATAAAAGGAGGCAACACCTGGAACAATTGTATCTGGTTTAACCACATAAGGAATGGCCCTTTTAAGTGGAATATCGCAACCTGCAGCAACCGTCGCTGCTCCTATACCGAATCCTAGATATTTTAGAAAGTCTCTTCGATTCGTAGAGAATTGGGTAACTGAATCTTCTCTGGACAGTCCATCTACTATCGGTAGACTTACGAATTCCTTACTGGCATTTTCCAAAAAGGAATCTTCCCTATTCAATTCCTCAGATCCGACCCAAACATCCTGATTATGACTTTTCATATAAAATATATCTTGTCTCTATTGTTATGATCTTTCTTTGTTATTACGCTATATATATTAATAGTGGCATTTTTGACACTCCAGCCCGCCGATGTCTTCCACAGTTACCTTTTGGCGTGTCCCTGAACTCAGTTCTTCATGATACTTTGCATATACATTGTAGTATTCGTTGCCCTTGAACTGTACCTCTGTTTGTCTGTGACAACTGATACACCATCCCATTGAAAGCGGTGCATATTGGGATAAAACCTCCATTGATTCCACTTCACCATGACATTGCTGACACTCTACTTTCCCAATGGAAACATGTTGTGCATGGTTGAAATAGGCATGATCCGGTAAGTTGTGAATTCGTACCCATTCAATTGGGCCGGGTATTTCAGATTTTGTATCGTTGGTCAGGCTTGATTTTATTCCTTCCCATTGCGTTTCAACAACTCTTCTTCCTTCTCCATCCAGGTCTCCCAGGCTGTTATCTTTCATGTATTCATTTCCAATCCACTTGGTGAATATGGCTTTTATATCTTCTTCGGATAAGGATTCGTAATTCTCCATATATTGATCCGTAGAAGGATCATATCCAATGCTGGCAAAAATCTTTGTCAACTCAGCTGTTCCATAGGTACTCCCTTTCTTTATGGCTTTGTGACAATTCATACATGTATTGGCTGCAGGTATTACGGCATGTTTACTTCTTCTTGCCCCGTCATGACAATATTGACAATCGATCTTATGCAATCCTGCATGTGTCTCGTGAGAAAAGGCTATGGGTTGTTCAGGCTGATACCCTTGTTGCCTTCCATAGGAGGTTGCACTGTTGACTGTGGTAAATCCAAGAACAACTATACCTGCAAATATCAAAAACCCGATCACACCTTTTGTGGTCAACATTTCCCACAACGTTGGTTTTTCGACATCTAAACCAGATTCTTTAAATTCAAGAAGACTATGATAATTGGCTCCGACCCTTGCCAAAATTAGCGCTATAACAGCCAGAAGGGCTACGATTCCAAGATAGATTAAATTATTAGGTCCTGATTCTTGAGCATCACCCCCAACAGCAGTAGAGACTGCGGCTGCTCCATATGTTCCCGTGTACATGCCATCGATATAGGACAGGAGATTGTCGATATCCTGATCTGTCAAATTGGGATATGGATTCATTGCTGCCTTATTCCACTCGTTCCAAAGGTTAACTGCATATTCATCACCGGAGGCAATAACTCCCTGTGAATTCCTGATCCATTCATAAAGAATATCTTCCCGGCCCGCCCAACGTTCCTGGGTACCACCAAGTGCAGGACCTGTCAGATCATCCTTCATATTTCTATTGTGGCATTGTGCACAATTGGCCCTAAAAAGTGCTTTACCCGCATCCGGGTCTGCCTGAGCAAATGAAGGGTTTGAAAATGATAAAGTGAGAAGAAGGGTCAGAACGCTTAGAGTCAGCTTTCTGATAATGGAAAATGAAAAGTTGTCAAACATTGTTTTAAATGCTTTATCGACCATGTAAAATACACTTCGGAATTATCCGCGCAAAAATACAATTCGACCTAGTTTATCACAACAACCAGAGTCATAGTGAATTTATTTAGATGTCGTCTAAATAAAAATATATTGAATTTTCGTTTGTTTTTTATTTGTCGTTGATAATCAATTGCTTATATATAGATTAAAATCGCTTGTATATATTTTTATCCATCTATTGAATCATGCCCTACTCACACTGATACTGCAGCTTTTATATGAGGATGGGGATGATAGTCTTCTAAGGTAAAATCCTCGTATTTGAAATCAAAAATGGACTTAACATCTGGATTGATCTTTAGTGTTGGCAAGGACCTCGGTGTTCTGGAGAGTTGCAGAGTGGCTTGTTCCATATGATTGCTATACAAGTGCGCATCTCCAAAAGTATGCACAAAAGTACCGGGAGATAAATCGCAAACCTTTGCCATCATCATAGTCAACAACGCATAAGAGGCGATATTGAATGGAACTCCGAGAAAACAATCCGCTGATCTTTGATACAACTGACAAGACAGTTTTCCATCATTGACATAGAACTGGAAAAGGCAATGACATGGTGACAAGGCCATTTGATCCAATTCTCCTACATTCCAGGCGTTGACGATCATTCTCCGTGAATCCGGATTATGATTTATCAGATCTACGACATTACTAATTTGATCTATAACTTTCCCGTCACAGGTAGTCCAGCTTCTCCATTGCTTGCCATAAACTGGACCCAAATCACCATCATCTCTTGCCCATTCATTCCATATGCGAACGCCATTGTCCTGAAGATATTTAACGTTTGTATCTCCTTTTAGGAACCAAAGTAATTCGTAAATAATGGATTTAAGGTGAAGCTTTTTTGTTGTGACTAAAGGAAAGCCATCGTTAAGATCGAAGTGCATTTGATAGCCAAAGATACTTTTGGTACCAGTGCCTGTCCTATCCGTTTTTACATTACCTTCTGTTAATATATGATCCAGAAGATCAAGATATTGCCGCATCAGTTATAGTTCAATGTCGAGCAAATGTAGCAAACATTTGACCTTTTCAATTTTGTATCAAAAAATTAGTTTTCCACAATTGTTGGGAACATCACCTTCGCAGTAATATTACGGATCTTAGAAGACTGGAACTATCGTATAAGGTAGGTTTCGCCTGCAAAAGCTTCTTCTATACCATCTTCAAAGTATTTCACTTCTGCTTTCCATACAAATACACCGGGATCCAGTTTTTGTCCTTTGAATGTTCCATCCCAACCAAAATTGACATCTCCCAGGTTGAAATCGCTCTGTTCAAATATCAACTGTCCCCACCGATCAAAAATCTGGAAATTCAAAACAATGGTGTTGGGATCACCTAATGGAACAAGGACATCATTTGCATTATCTGCATTGGGAGTAAAACCTGTTGGGACCCACACCCGGCGATCTTTCGAAATGATGACAATGACATTATCTTCTCCGTTACAGCCTTGCTGATCCGTAACTACGAGTGTGTATTCTTTGGTGAATACCTGGTCACGGACAAAAGGATCCGGGCAATCTGTGCAGCTTAGGTTGGTGAGATCAGCTCCTAGATAGGTGTATATCAAAGATCCTTGTCCTCCTGAAATCACTGGTGATAACCGAACAGTATCTACACCTAGCTCGATGATGACATTGTCTCCGAAACCAACCTGGATCTCGGCAGGCTCAAATATTTCAATTACATCCGTTGATATTGTGCAATTGTTATTGTCAACTACATCAACCGTGTAGGTACCTCCATCTAACCCCTGGATGACCGGATTATTTAAAACTGTGGGATCGCTATTGAGTAGAAAGCGATATGGTCCGGTACCTCCAATCACATCAAGGTCTATGGTCCCATTACCATCCCCAAAACAGACAAGGTCTTGTGTCATGACATCCACGGAGAGTGGTTGGGCTGGTTCACCAATTTGAACCGAATCTATATCCGTACACCCGTTTTGATCTGCTACTGTAACGATATACCACCCACTGGCTAGATTCATTAGACTTGATGAATTTGCCCCATTGGACCAGGAATATGTAAAGGACCCTGTCCCTCCTATAGTGCTCGTGCCGATTATACCGGTAGCATCACCGAAGCAGCGAACATCAGATACGTTGAAGGTTTGATTGATTTCCATTGGTGCTTCTATAAGCACAGAGGCTGATTGCTCACATCCATTATTATCGGTTACCGTGATCGTATAATTGCCTGCGCCTAAAGCACTTATATCCTCAGTATTCTGATTTGTGTTCCAATCAAATGAATAAGGCATCGTACCCCCAGTTGTAGTGACATCGACCGATCCATTAATATTACCAAAGCAATCGATATCTGTTTTTGTGCTTTCAACGACTATGGCTGTCGGTTCATTGATCGAAGTACTAGCTATGGCTTCACACCCATTATCATCTGTGATGGTCACAACATACGCCCCAGCTAAAAGACCTATGGGATTAGCTTCAGCAGATCCATGACTCCAATTGTACATATACCCAGGTATCCCTCCGGAAACACTTGACGTGATAGCACCTGTCAAAGCTCCATTGCAAAGCACATTTGTAGAATCTAATATCACTGTCAATTCTGCTGGTTCAAATAACCTGAATGTATCGATCGCCTGACAAGATCTGTTGTCAGTAAGTGTAATCGTATATAGAC
>JAHHJQ010000014.1 GCA_018680005.1 Bacteroidia bacterium
ATTACACGTACAATTTATATAATATTTGGCGCCCGTGCAAGTGAATGTTTATTTATACGTGTAGTTTGCTATCGATCTACAATAGCCATCCTCCCTTCTCCCCGCTTGTCCATACCTTCATCAAAACCAGCTATTTCTCCATTATCGTCATAGAGAATTTTGATGCCAGTAGCATTACCAATGCTGCCTTTACGTATCTCATGTCCTTTTTGCCTTAAAGTACGGATTGTGGCGTCATTCAAATCTGGATCTACGCGGATGGTATTGGGTTCCACAAACGCAATTTTAGGAGCATCGATAGCTTCCTGCATCGACATGCCAAAGTCAATCAGATTCATGACAATTTGTGGCACATTTTGGGTGATCGTGTGTCCTCCTGGTGATCCTAGTGCGGCCCATGGTTTTCCATCTTTCATGATGATTACCGGACAGTCACCTGACAATTTATGTCTGCCAGCAAATGCATCCATCGGATTTCCCTTGGGTTCAAAAGTTGAATAAGCCATTGAATTATTGAGCCAGATACCTGTTCCTTCCACCATAATTCGACTGCCAAACAGGTTGCCCTGTGTTTGAGTCGCACTCACCACATTTCCCCATTTATCAGCAACTACAAAATGCGTGGTGTTTTTGCTTTCAGGAGAGAAAGGTGGCACGAATTCAGAAGCTCGATCCATATCCAAAGCTTCGGCCATGGTTTGAAGAACTTCAGGAGCCAGAATACTGTCTAAAGGAGCCGTTTGTACTTCGGGATCAAAGGAATAGGCCAACCTGGCCTTGTATGATTCTTTGGTCATTTCAGCAAACCGGTGCAGATATTCCGGCGAGTTATGCTGTAAATCTTGCTGTGGATGGTGTAACGTCAATCCCAGGTTGACGAATGCAGGAAATGAATTAGCGGGAAGCCCTGCTGTATAGACATCAAGGCCACGATAGTTAAATCGGATAGGAGACCACCACTCCGCCTCATTATTTTGTAAATCCTCAATGGATAGAAAACTTTCTACTTCTTCCATTTGCCTATGGATTGTTTCAGCAATCGCACCATGATAAAAAGGATCTGCACCTTCTTTTGAAATAACTTGAAAAGTTGTTGCTAAATCAGACTGAATCAGCAGATCTCCTGCCTGTAGCGGTTGTCCTCCTTTTCCATAAAATGACTTGGAATAACTGCTAAAATCTTCAAATGCTATACCTATCCACCTTGCCGTCCTTTGGCTTATTTTAAATCCATCCTCAGCATATTTTATTGCAGCATCAAATAATGAACTCCAGGATTTTGAACCATATTTCTTGTGCATATCTTCCCAGGCATTGAGATTTCCTGGTGTAGAGATTGATTTTGGGCCAACCCTGTTTTTCTTGTAATTCGGCGTCGGTGGCCGCATTAGATCAGAATTGGTCTTTTGAGGAAACCGGCCGCTTGGATTTAAGTATTTGATTTCTTTATCTGATGCTTCATAAATCAAAATTGTTCCATATCCTCCGATGCCAGACATCATCGGTTCAACTACATTTAAAGCTGCAGCAACGGCAATGGCTGCATCAAAGGCATTACCACCATCTTCCAATACTTGTATACCAGCTTGCGTGGCTAATGGATGCGCAGAAGCCACACTACCCATTGGACCGGGATTCTGGTATTTGTTAATGCAGCCAATAACAGCAAGACAGATAATGGCAAAAAATAGAATTGCTGCTGCAAATCGAATATTGTTAGTTTGAAGAGAAGGCTTCAAAATCGTTATTTGGAAAATTGAAAAAAGCTTCATAATTAGTTTACTCAATATTGACTATAGATTGAATCCATTGATTTACAGATGCTGGTAAGATTCTGGTCCGAATTATTTCCTTGTCTGATTTATATATAGCTTCTTTAAATCACTGACTTTTCTGAATATACATGATTCTGTGATATATCCGGAAAAGGAAGAAAGACATCATGGCTTAACGCTAGTCAGCAAAAAAGAAATTATGGAAGATTTCATAGGCAACAATGCCAGGCACATTGTTCAATGGGGGCAACCAGTGAGTATACTATTGTTAATCGTAGCCGGCTTTCTCCTGTACAGATTGGTCAGAAGAAACAAATACTATCTACCCAAAGGAATTTTTGGATATCTAGCCGCTGCAATCTTGGTGCTGTTGATGCTTTTCAGTGGGTTGATCTTTAGCAAGGTGACGCAGATAAAACCCAGGATGACACAGGTGCTTACAGGATTGGATGCACTACACAATCAACAAGCTCCTCCATTCAGTTTTAAGTTACTGGCAGATGATTCTGAAAGAAATATTTCAGATTATAAGGGTAATGTAGTCCTTCTAAATTACTGGGCAACCTGGTGTGCGCCATGTATAAAGGAAATGCCCGGTTTGAATCGATTGCAAAGGAATTACGAAGACAAGGGTTTAGTTGTCCTTGCCTTATCCGATGAAGAGAAGTCACGGCTGGAAAGATTTGCTGAGAAATATCCTTTTACAGTGACTGCGGCGTATTCTAAAGAATTTGACTGGGCGGATATCCAGTCTGAACGTCCGATGACTTTTCTGATCAACAGAGAAGGTATTATTGTGGATTACTTTACCGGAGGCTATGATTATGAATACTTTGAGTCAAAGGTTTCGAAATACCTGGAAGAGTAATTTTCAGTCATTTCTTGATTTCTCACTGGCTACACATAGAAAGAAATATCAGGCGGAGGATTTATCAGGCATTTATATTTTGCTATTCAGTGCCGGAAGTAAATATTTCTCAACCAATTTCATCTGTTTGACTTTTGACAAATAACTACCACCGGTGAATACGATTACTGTATTATATTCAGGTGCTACCAGGATTCTTTGTCCGCCCCATCCACCTGCCCAATAGATATTGGAACTTTTCGATCCATCAGTGATCGATTTAGTCCACCAGGAATAAGAATATCCTACTCTTCTCTCATCAGTGCCCGGCACGTTGATGCGTTCATTACCAGGGTATGGATTCGCGGTTTTCTGTATCCAATGTTTGTCAAGGATTTGGGTGCTTTGCCAGACGCCATCATTCAAAAAAGTAATACCCACCTTGGCCATGTCTCTTGGTCGCATTTCCAATCCTCCTGCCGCTTCAAATACACCATCCTCAAATTTGGTGGACCAGTTCACGGTATCTATTGCCAAAGGCTCAAACAAATATTGTTTTGAAAATTCATCAATAGTCATCCCGCTGGCATATTTCAATATTTCACCCAAAAGGATCTGATGGCCACCATAATACGAATAGTGTGTACCTGGGGCATGTTCTAGTGAACCATTCAGAATAAAAGAAACTGGATCGAGGTCTGAATACCAAATTCCGATAATTGGATTTTCAGCACTGCTATAGGGTGCACCCCATTCATACCAGTGTAAGCCTGATGTCATGGTGAGCAAATGCTCGATGGTTATCTTTTCTTTTCCGTCCTTCTTCAGGTGCTGATGATCGGGGAGATAGTCAAAAATAGATTGATCAACAGAACCGATAAATCCCTGATCAATCGCTATACCTATACAGATAGCTGTGATACTTTTAGTGTCCGAATGAATCCTGTGTAGCATATCTGGTTTCCAGGAAACCCATTCGCCCCGGTGACCGGGAGCATCCCATTTAAACTTGCTTCCTTCAAAATATTCTTCAAGAACAAGCTTACCATCTTTATACATAAGAAGAGAATGGATTTCACCGTGGCGGCCACTCAGGATCCTATTGATTCCTTTTGTAACAAGTTGTGTATTTATCCCGACCTCATCCAATGTTCCTACAGAAATTTCATCATTGATGTTAGTCGGAGATTGATATACATAAGGTTTGTAGTCTTGACTGTAACAGCTGATCAGTAGGATTGAGAATAATATCGAATGGATCATTGTGTAGAACAAAACTTGCTTTTTATCGCTTTTCATATTCTTGGTTTTTAGAGTCACCATTTTTTTCGATCCACCCATATAAAAATTTGATCAGGAAAATTTCAAATTAAAACAGAACCAGACCTACCATTGTAAACAAACAGCAATGTAAATAGCTAAGGAATTTTGGACTTTTTATTCATCAAATTCAAATGTTGTTAAATAGCTCTATTTAAGCGTAATCTTCTGCAAATATTGTTTAGGTGGGCAATTCCTATATTTACTTGAGGTTCGAAAATTCAATATAGTACCATATGAAGAGAAAATATTTGCTCCCTCTTGCGCTATTGGTTGTTGTGATGTGTATCCTGGGATTTGTAATCCTTCCTATTGGTCATGCTCCAGCGAAAGATTACTTTGCACCAATAGGGGAGCGTACACTTCAGACTGATGAAATTGGGCAATTCAACTACATCTTTGAACAGTTCGAGCACATGAGCTTTATGGGGGATGAATTTAAAGGCTGGGACACAGATGAACAACCGTTCTGGCGATATGGAATTGCTTTTGGTGCTTATAGTATGCCATCCATTGCCATGATCAGTCCTGAACATGCGGATAGGGCAAAGCTCTGTCTTTCCCACATGATCGATAAGATGAAATCCAAAAAAGTCTGGGGCGACTGGATCGAATATGGTATGGGTGATGACCCAATTTCAGAGGGCAATATCATGTATAAGGGGCATCTCAATTTGATGTATGGTTTATATCAGTTGATTACTGGTTCTGAATCGTATAGCAAGGAATATACCTGGCTGACTAATAAGATTGTGGATGAAATGCGAAAACACCATGCAGAAGGAAAACATGAGGGTGCTGACTGTGAACCAGGACGATATTTCGCGCAGTGCAATTCTATTAGTCTTCTAAGTTTAATGGTTTATGACCAATTGTATGGAACGGAATACAGCGATGTAGAAGCTCGATGGACGGTTGATTTTATCAAGAATCGAATGACAGATGAGCACTATGGCTTTTACTTAAAAATGTATAGTTCAAAAAATGCGTTTTGCAATCCTATGCTATCCGGCTATACCAATGCCTGGACCATGGCTTTTTTACGCCCATTTGAACCTGATTATAATGAAACGCTATACGATGTATGGAAAGAACATTTTACCAAGGAAATCGGACCATATGCCTACGTAAAAGAAGATCCTGAAGCCGGTCCATCGCCATTGGCAACAATGACCGGAATGATGGCCGCGAAAGAATTTGGAGATATCGATCTATGGCGAAAATTGCGCAACTCGGTAGACAGGGACATCTATCAAAAAAATGATCGCTATCATTATCTCTACAAGAATGTAAACAATGCCATTTACAATGGCCCCCTGCTATGGACCAAAGTACATGTCGGATGGCAAAAAATTCTGAGTCACGATTGGGGTGACCGTGAATCTTTTGAAATTCCTGATGTAAACAATATGGAATGGACCGATATCTTATCACAAGAATTATTACTTATGGATGATGTGCTCAACTAACCTTTGTCCTGGTAAAATGGATGTCCGCCCAAAAGTCCAGATGTCTTTCTGGTCTTCTTAACTAATTTATCTCAAAATTGTTAGCTGGTAGTATTTCAATAATCAAATTATGAGTGAAACCGCCTCAACCTCAAAAAAGGCACTTCTTTTTATCCCTGACATCAGTGGATATTCGAATTTTGTAAATGAAACTGAGGCTGACCATGCGATACATATCGTTCAGGAATTGCTGGAAACCATTATTGATTCAGACAGCCTGGGACTTGAAGTTTCCGAAATTGAAGGAGATGCTATATTTTTTTACAGACCTGGTGCACCACCGGATTTAGCAATTCTTTTGGAGCAGGTACGTCGGATGTTTGTAAATTTTCATGCGCAGCTCAAACGATATGAAACCCATCGCATTTGTGACTGTGGCGCTTGCAGCACTGCCACTAATCTGACCTTAAAGTTTATCACTCACTATGGATCCTTTTCTGAGGCCAATATCAAAGGCCGGAAAAGCTTGTTTGGTAATGATGTGATCCTGGTGCATCGTTTGATGAAGAATGGAATCGATAGCAACGAGTACGCTTTGTTCACGCACCAGGTGTTGGATCAAAGCACTACATCCATACAATTAGCCGATATTTCCTGGTCTGGAGTTGAAAGTGGAGAAGAGGTTTATGAATCAGGCCCTGTTCAATATGATTATATTTCCTTGACCCCTCTCGTTTCAGAAGTTCCCGAACCCCAAAAAGATAACTTTGAGCTCAAAGGTAAAATGATGGAAATGCTCAGTTCCAAAGGTGAAATTGAAGCTCCTATTGACCTGGTATTTGATGTAGTTGCAGATTTATCTTTTCGAGATCAATGGATGATTAATATCAAAGGGAGTGATCAGGTAAATAATAAAATCACACAAAATGGTTCTTCGCATCGATGTATAATAAAAGACGACAAAAGTGATCCATTTTTTATATCACATGGATTCAAAAGAGAAAAAGGTATTATTTCATTTGAAGAAACTGAAATCAAAAAAGGGCAGTTTGTAAAATTTGAATTAAAGGAATTACCCAATAATCGTACTGAGATACAGTATTTATTCAAAATGAAAAATAACCCTGTTTTGAAATTGATTTTTTCTTTATTTCTTAAAAGAAAATTTATCAAAGGGATGCAAAAGAACTTCGAAGCCTTGAATGGATATGTAAAAGAGCTATTGAATGAAGGAA
>JAHHJQ010000037.1 GCA_018680005.1 Bacteroidia bacterium
GGTGTAGTCCTTGACTTCTCGCATAAAGCTGATAACGAAATCATATCAGCTCAAGAAGTCCAGGAAGCACTCCAAAAAATTGAAGTTACGCTGCAACCAGGTATGATTGTCCTGGTTCGGACTGATAATGATCGTTTCATGGGACAAAGAGATTTTCCAGATCGCGGTACAGGTATGTCCGCCCAGGCAACGGAATGGTTGATAGATCAGGGGATCAAAGTGATGGGCATTGATCAATGGGGGTGGGACCTACCCTTGCGATATCAGGTAAAGCGGGCAAAGGAAACCAACGATAACAAAGTTTTTTGGGAAGGCCATCTTGTCGGGCAGCGAAAGGAATATTGTCACATGGAACAGCTCACTAATCTCAAGGCTTTGCCCAACTCCGGTTTCAAGGTGGCTGTATTTCCGCTAAAGATCGTAGGTGCCTCTGCGGCCCCCGCTCGGGTAGTGGCCATCATAGAAAAATAATCTCTATGTAGTCTAAGGCTTTGGCAATCACAGGGCTAATTATTTCAGGTAAATAATTATATTTCCGACATCAAATCTACTACCATGAAGAGAATAGTGTTACTGCTTCTTGTATTATTTGGATTTTCATTTCTGTACGGTCAGAATATCAACGACAACAAGGTTAGCTTTACCTACATCCAACTGCCTTACAAGGTGGTCGACGAAAACATTGATAACTACGAACTTAATCTGGACCATGCATACCTTGCCGCGAACCAAGATAGTTTAGAACTTCATAAAATTCGCAAAGCATCACGGATGGCGACATTTGAGCAATTGATGACTAGTTATCAAGCTAAAAAAGACTCTATGTACAGGATCCACTTGAGAGCTTTATCCATCTGGGAAAAGGCTGTTAATGCGGGTGAAAAGGATTCGGATGGCAGTGAGTTGACCAAACCTGCTGCTCCTGAATACCCGAATCCTCCTGTCTTTCCCAGTGCAGATCTTCCATTATTGCATACTGATTATAACGATTCCAACCTGAATCAACGAGCTTCGGTTGAAGGATTCCAGAAAGGGACGGGTGGTATATTGGTGACAATATCGATGCTACCAATTCAATACTTCCCAGTCGAAGAGTCTACTCGAGGCTCAGGTTCATCCAAGGTTTATACATATAGCGCTCCATATATCTTACCATTTCGTGTCAAAGTTGAAACCCCAACTCAAGGTGTGCTTCTTGACGATTTGGTGCTCGATCAAAAACAGTACTACGGAATGAAAGAACAGAAAAGTAAGTATGATCATGAATTGTATATGATGGACAACAAAGCTGTATTACATAAGACTATTGAAGCAAATGCACGTGAAAAAGGTATAAAATCAGTTAATAACTATATCAATGACCAAATAGGCTATCCTGAAAAATCAAGAACAATAGAGATTTACTCAGTTAAAAGACATAGGGATTGGGACTACCTGGATGTTACAAATGCTTATACCAAAACAACTTTGGCTCTGCAATCACTGAATCAAGATCGCGATCGTTCTGGTGCCGAATCATACATTGATGAAGCTATTGCAGCCTATGATAAAATCTTGTCTGAAAGTAATCTGAGTGACAGAAAAGCGCGCATCAATGATAAAATCACAGCAATGCTTCAATGCAATATGACTGAATTACTCAACTGGAAAGCGAATTTCAACAAAGCACTTACCACAGCCAATATTGCTGAAAACAGTGGTGAAGGAAAAGCAAGAAGACATATTCGAAGAGAAAAAGGCTTTTATGCTGACCAACGCAGACGTTGGGAATCTGTCTTCTAAATTAGTTCAGAAATATGTCGGTATAACTACTTTTTTCGGAAAATGCTTCGTAGCTGGGAAATGCGAAGATTGTATTGAAAGTGACTTTGATATCTGTCATATGTATCTAAAAATCTTCAAGATTATTATCAAATAGAAGCGATCAACAGCTGTTTTGAACCCTACCTGGCTTCATCAATATGAAATATGAAGTATCTCATTCATATTGTCTTTTCAAAAATGTACAATTCCAACAAATCGCAAATTGTGTAGGAATTATACTTTAATTTCATGTTGTCTTTATGGATGAAGATGGTTCCCTACACTTCTGAACAAATTATTTAAAGACTCCCAAACCGACATATCATCGGAATCAACAATTTATGAATCAGTTAGTAGCTGACAGTTCCAGCTGATTACAAATAATTCCATATAAATCATCTTTTGAAAGCTTATTCTGGGATACCAGAGCTGGAGAAAGATTGGTTTACAGGAACTTAAAATACGGAAAGGGAGGGGAGGTTATCACTTTAAAGCATCTAAACACTCTTCTTGAAATTACAGAACTAGGTATTCTCAATTTCTTCAGTTTTTAATGCTGATGATCAAGAACCCTCTCCCTTCTTTTTTTGAATCTCTTACTGCGTGATATAAGGATGTGTTACACTGCTACCTGAGGATGACTTGATGGCCAGGAGATCAAGGGTCATCGGTTTCAATTCTTTATCCACAAACAATTGCATTTGGTTGGTGCTTGCCTGATCATTCGGATTAGCATTACTGCCGTATGCATTTACAGTTTCTAAGAATGGTTTCCCATCGACAAAACGTACCATAATGATATAGGATTCTCCGGCAACGGCTCGATACCTTCCGTCTTCAACAGACCTACTATAGATGGCTGCCATCACATCCGGACCACCTTCTATGGGTAATTCAATGCCATCTCTGGAATGGAACTGAAAATCTCGGAGTTGCAAATCCTGGTCGGGAAAATGCTGATTTAGATATTGCTTTGATTCTCGTAAAGCGTGTAGGACATCGGAGGCTGTAATATGGTTTCCTCTTTTCCATCGGTGCTCGCTCTCTAGTTTCACCTGAAGAAATCTAATCATAAGAATAAACAGCGGCGCCTCTTTGGAGTCTAACGACATCCGTCTATCCCATGCAGAAAGCACGTTGATCTCCTCACTAAATTCACTGTATTTTTCGGGATCCAGATCCATCATCAATTCGAGATTGATCATTCTTGGATCCGTCAATTTGTTGGGATATTGAATGTCGTATTTAATCTTCTTGAAAGTTTGATAATCAATAGAATCTGCAGATGCTATCAATTCATATAGCCTTGTGCTTCGGTTGTTTTCTATACCTGTTCCCTGATATCCCAGAAATGAGTTGATATAAGGTTCATTGGGGTTGCATTCTAAACCGGAAGAGCTAAATGGAGTATTGTTCGTATTGTAAACATATCCACATTCAGGATTCAGGATCTGTGGTAAATAGTCAATCGTAAAGGATTCTTCATTAGACCAAAAGGTCGCGGAGGTATCTCCCGGGAGGATGCCCTGCCAGTTATAATTGGGGTTTCGTCTTGGAATTCTGCCATTCGAAAGAAAAAGGATGTTGTCATCCTTGTCTGCATATATAACATTCATGCAAGGTATGCCCTGGATATTCAAAGCTCGGAGGAAAGATTTCAGATCCTGAGCCTTGTTCATTCTGTACCATTGCTCAGCAGCCTTAATATCCTGGTTCGCAACGTAACGCCAGCTGTAGAATCCGCTTTCAGTTTCGAATGTAGGTCCGTAGACACTTTGGTAAATAGTCTGGCTTATCGGTATTTTGATAAAGGACCACACTTTCAGCCATGATGTATATTTCTTTTCCTGCAACGTAAGCCATTGTCCATCATACTTATATTGCATTGGGTTGTCGGGGTGCATCGTCAATTTGTAGACATCTGAGAAATCTGCATGGTTCACCGTATGGGCCCATCCCAGATGTTCATTGACGCCATGAAAGATCGACACACCTCCTGGGAAAGTTCCTCCCAAAATATTTAATCCTTCATCACTGACCAGATGTGCTTCGAACCAGGAATACCATCCTTCCAGCGGTTGATGAGAATTAATCGCAAGCAAAGTTTCTCCATCCGGGTTGAGTCTTTTGCTAATGGCGATGGCATTAGATCCAGTGGGTAGATCCTGATTGAGGGCCAGCTCAATAGATCCGTCCATGATTCTCGTAAGATCGTTAGCTGCTCCTGTCATTTGGACCAAAGCCATGAGATATCCCATGATCAGGTCCTTTTCATGAAGCGGGAACAAATCTTTCAACAGCAGCCTATGAGGATAATGTCTTGCGTAGGTGTTGACACCATCCACAAACCCTTTCAATACTTTTTTAAAATCCTCTGAAACATCTTCGTCGAATTTGGCATCCACCACTTCTCTCAAACCCATAAATTTAATCCCAAAGTCTACTTCGATGCCTTCTTTACCTTTTACTTCACCATATCGTCCTCTGATTGCCAACATTTGTTCCTGTAGGGTAATGAAATCATCTTCGCACTGCGCCCATGCCAGGCCGTAGGCCACTTGTGCATCTGTAGGCGCATATATATGAGGAACGCCAAAGGAATCCCTGATGATCTCAATAGCTGTATCCTCAATCGGATCTGGTGGCTGGCTACAAGACCAACACAGGAAAAATATCAATAATGCAATGGAGTACCGAATCATAGTGTAAGATACAATGCGAGATGCAATTCTACTCTTCAAAGATATCCTCAAAGCCACCCACACTAAGGAGTGCCAACAGCACTCTGGAAGCTGCTATAACATCTGCTCTTGCATTTCTTGCCGGTGAATATCCTTGCTTAAATATTTTCGTGTGGGCTTCCTGCAAGGTTGGCCATTTGAAACCTCCTCCCTTCTTTGGCAACTTGGTATAAAAAGTTGCTTCCTCCATGATACAATAAGTCGGCTGAACACGTAATGGATTATCCTTACCTGATCTGATAAACTCCGCACCAAGAATGGCAGTATTTAGCTTCATATTATGAGCAAAAACAAACTTGGCCTGACCCGCGGTTTTCACAAAATCGTCAAGGATGTCGCTTAAAGATTCTCCATGTTTTTCCATTTCATCTATGTCAATACTGCAAGATGTCAGATATTCATCTTTGAAATTGTACCCTTCTGGTTTAATCAAGTAATTTTTGTTCGATATGGGTTTGCGATCCTCTCCCAGCAGTATCCAGGATATAGCCATCATTCTTGGCCAGTTAAATACTTCATCAGGTCTTGCTTTCCAGCTCAATGGCTTACCGGCACCTGCAGTTTGAAAAATCAGGAACATGTCAATTTAGTTTAGGAACACAAATGTAACTGGATCAATTCGAAAACATTCAATTTCTTCGATGATCTATCCTTACCTTTGCACATCATTTTTTAAAATACTCGGATAGAGATGCCAGACGTTGCAGATGTACAATTATCAAAAAAGAAAGACTTTCTTGATCAAATAGAAAAACGCCGAACTTTCGGTATCGTTTCTCACCCGGATGCAGGAAAGACAACGCTAACTGAAAAACTATTACTTTTTGGTGGTGCTATTCAGGTTGCTGGTGCAGTTAAATCCAACAAGATCAAGAAATCCGCGACTTCTGATTTCATGGAAATTGAAAGACAAAGAGGGATCTCCGTTGCGACTTCTGTGATGGGTTTCAACTACCGGGATAAGCAAATCAATATTCTGGATACACCGGGTCACAAAGATTTTGCGGAAGATACTTTCAGAACATTGACGGCAGTGGATAGTGTCATCGTAGTCATCGATGTCGCCAAGGGCGTTGAAACACAGACCGAAAAATTGGTCGAAGTCTGCCGGATGCGCAAGACACCTATTATGGTGTTTATTAATAAGTTGGACCGTGAAGGTTTAGATGGTTTTGATCTACTCGACGAGGTGGAACAAAAACTGGGACTCAGGGTCACTCCTCAAAGCTGGCCAATTGGAATGGGACAACGTTTCAAAGGGGTGTACAACATTTATGAAAACAAGTTGGTACTCTTCAGTCCTCATGGTAAGCAAAGCGAGGAAGACGTCATTGAAATTACTGATCTTGAGGATTCTCAATTGGATGAACTGGTTGGCCCTTCTTCTGCCGAAGAGTTACGAAGCGAAGTAGAGATGATTTCGGAGATCTATGACCCATTGGATGTAGAACGATATAGAGATGGAGACCAATCACCCGTATTTTTTGGAAGTGCGATCAATAATTTTGGAGTCAAAGAACTTCTGGATTGTTTTGTTGAAATAGCACCCCCTCCACTTCCTCGTATCACCGAAGAAAGACAGATCGATCCCAGGGAAGAAAAATTCAAAGGTTTCGTGTTTAAGATCCATGCCAATATGGACCCAAAACATCGGGACAGGATCGCATTTGTAAGGGTTTGCTCCGGGATATTTAAACGCAACACCAACTATTTGCATATTCGACAGAACAAGAAGATGAAGTTTTCTAACCCGACGACTTTTATGGCTTCGAAAAAAGAAATCGTCGACCATGCCTACCCCGGGGATATTGTAGGACTCTATGACTCAGGAAATTTCAAAATCGGTGATACATTAACTGAAGGTGAAATAATTCATTTCAAGGGTATTCCAAGTTTTTCACCAGAGCAATTCCGATATGTCATCAATAAAGATCCTATGAAATCCAAACAACTAAATAAAGGATTGGACCAGCTGATGGATGAAGGCGTGGCACAGATGTTTACGATGGAGATTAACGGCAGAAAAATCATCGGTACTGTGGGTGCACTTCAATTTGAAGTGATTCAATATCGACTCGAACACGAATACGGCGCCAAGTGTGATTATGAACCACTGCGGCTGTACAAAGCATGCTGGATCTCCAGCGACAACGATGAGCAGGTGGCAGAAATGATGCGAAGACGTAAAAAGGATATGGCAAGGGACAAACACGGTGCACTTGTATTTATGGCCGAGTCGGCATGGGCACTGAAAATGGCGCAGGAGAATTATCCCGATATAGGTTTCCATTTTACAAATGAGTTTGAATAAAGTGCCGATAGTAAGAGCATTCGATTTCATATCTTCACCGCATGCTTACAGATCAACTTAAAGCACTACGCCTGGAGGTAGAAGGTGTGGTTCTATCCCTCAATCGACTAGCAGTTAAGACGGGAAGCACCACTATCACAAGTACGCTCAGAGATATCCTCGACCGCATACATGATCCATATATGTTTGTCATCGTTGGTGAAGTAAAAGCCGGTAAAAGTAGTTTCATCAATGCCCTGCTGGGAACTGGACAGGAAATATGTAAAGTAGCCCCTTCTCCGATGACGGATACCATTCAGCAAATCGTTTATGGCGAGCGTGAAGAGATCATATCGATAAATCCATATTTGAAACGGATCAAACAGCCGATCGACATACTCAAAGAAATCGCTATAGTTGACACCCCGGGGACCAATACGATTATCGAACACCATCAGGAAATCACAGAAAATTTTATCCCGGTTTCCGACTTAATTGTTTTTGTATTTGAAGCCAAAAATCCGTATCGCCAATCAGCCTGGGAATTCTTTGACTTCATAAGTGAAGAATGGCACAAGAAAGTAATCTTCGTGTTGCAACAGAAGGATCTCATGAATGATGAAGATCTCAAGGTTAATGAAAGGGGGGTTCTGGAACATGCGACAAAAAAAGGCATCTCAAAACCCAATGTGTTTTGTGTGTCTGCAAAAATGGAAATAGAAGCGAATCCAGACAGTGGATATGACACCCTACGTCTTTTTATTGAACAAAACATCACCGGTGGACAAGCGCCTGTTCTAAAGTTGATCTCCAATCTTGAAACCGGTCAAAAAATCCATCAACAGATCGGCGATGGTATCATGCTGCGTCGACAACAATACGAAGCAGATCTCAAATTCAGAAAGGAAATTACTGGGAGCCTTGACAAACAAGCTTCTAAATCGAATGATCAGGTGGATATGCTTGTAGAGAATTTGGTTGCTGCCTACGAAAGAAATTCGTCAGAATTTGAAGAAGAATTGGAAAACGGATTGGCTTTTACCACGGTCATCAAAAAGTCCTTTTCTGCAATCTTTGATAAATCACAGTCCACCAAACGTTGGCTAGAACATGCTGCTAAGACCTTCGAATCTAAACTCAACAAAGCACTCGGACAAAAATTAGATAAAGGCGTGATCGATATCGCAGATGATGTCCAGCAAATGGCTAAGATCATTCAGCTCAAAATTCAAAGTAGCCAGACCATTCTCAAGAATGACCAGGACCTATTCTCAGACATCGCAGATCAAAGGGTTAATGTGCTCAAGGATTTGCAAGCCTCTTTCTCAAATTTTCTTGAAAATGAAGAGAACTTCATAGATAAAAAGGTATTCGAACAAGGTAGCGGTGCTGCACCCAAAATTGCAACAGGAAGTGGATTAGCCGCTATCGGAGTGATGCTCACTGCACTCACACAGGGAGCAGTATTCGATATTACAGGAGGCATAATTACTACCATAGGATTAATATTCGCGGGTGTTTCTGTAGGGCTGCAACGGAAAAAGATCTTGAAGGCGTTCAATAAAGCAGTTGGAGAGGGAAAACAACAGCTGGAATCGGAAGTGAAATCCATCCTCAAAGATTATATCAATCGACTCAAAGGTAAAATCGATCGTAACTTCTATAGATTTGATGAAATGCTGGATTCCGAAAAAGATCAAATAGAAGTGCTCAACAAGTCGCTAGGTGAAATAGAATCTAAAATTTCTGCCTTGCTTAAAACGACCAGGTCATCGGCCGAATCCATCAAGGCATAAAATACCGTTGCCTTAAGAAATCAATTTTAGGTGAAAAATCACTAACCAAAGTGGCGATTGGAGTATTGGTTTTCTTGGCCCCCAATAAGGAATAAATCAGTTGTCCCTCCGGACCTACCAAAGCCTTGAATGGATATCGAAAATCCGCCCCATCGATTACGAGCGGATGAATATTGGGTATCATGTGAACATTGTCGGTTGTATCCAATCCATATTCTTGAATACTTTCTTCATCATCACGTGACAGCGAGAGGATAACTACATCATTGTCTGGATACAGCTTCGCGATTTCATGTAAACCGGGTAATTCTCTCATACATGGTTGACACCGGATATACCAGAAATCTATAATCACGATTTTCCCTTTTAGAAATGCATGGTCGATCAGAATCCCATCTGTTGATACCAGGGTGGAATGCTGATCTTTTCCTGAAATCAATTCCGAAATATTGAAATACGACCCGGGATTGAGCGTCCCGGCTACCTCTATAAAGGTGTTTTCCCAGATAGCAGGATGTTTGCCATACTTGCTCATATTCTCTTGCGACATGGCAGACAAGGATATAGCCATCGCAATGCTACTGTCAGTAGTTTGTTCACAGTGAATTCAGTTCAATGTTTTTCCAGGAATAAGATAGCCCTGAGATCATAAAAAAATGTGGATGTCTGGTGGTTACATTCCAAAACTTGCAACACCAAAACATCCCAACTGTGCTTCATCAATTATATCCTGTGCTTCGTTGGTTTTTCTTACCATTTCAAGTTTTCACCTACGGTTTTTGCAGCAACTCTATGGTATATGGATTTTGGATTTCAACAAATTCAAATCCTCCCCCAATACATCAATTTAACACCAAGAAATCTATTTCATCATGACAACAAAACTGACATTATTCACTGGTCTCTTTCTCTTTTTATTAACCACTTTGATGGTTTCATGTGATAAAGATGATCCGATCATACAAGAAGAACCTGAAGAACCCATGGAACCGGAAGAGCCGCAAGTAGTGATAACGTATGATCTGGAATTGACTAACCTGACTGCAGCTGTTGATGAAAATGTAGACAACGGATATCTCGCGGGTACAATGTCTGTGACATCGGATACATCAATATCTTCATTTCAAATCCTCGAAACCAATGTACCTTTCTCCATTAACAATCTAGGCGAAATCCAACTCGATGATGCCGATGGATTGAATTATGAACAAATTCAGGCTTTTGAATTTAGGGTAGTGGTAGAAGATGCCATAGGACAAAAAGATACTGCCGATATATTGCTCAATGTAAATAACGTAGACGAATCACCTCAAAACCTCAAAGCCTACTATGATATGAACTGGTCTTCCCAATTTGCCAATATGGTATCCAGCTCAAATATCGGAACGGGTTATCCCAACCTGGTACCGGTAAATGACCGGGAGGGTAACCCTTCTGCAGCAGTAAATTTCCAAAGCGGACACGTTGAAATCGATTCTCCTGCAGATTTTAACAACATGACAGAATTCTCCTTATCGACATGGATTAAAGTCGATTCAATTCCAGGTACGTATGTCACGATCATATCGAAATCCGGACCTGGAAGTGGTGATGATGACTTTAGCTTTAAGATCCGAAACAACGGTCAGGTATGGGTCACCTTCACAGGTACCAGAAACGGCTCTAATAATTCCTCAGGATATGCCGTTTTTGATTCCAATATTCAATTGGATCAATGGTACCATCTGGTAGCCACCTATGACGGCACCCATTTCAAAATTTATATCAATGGTCAACCTCGGACAACTTCCAAACCATCAGTAGATATTGCTTTGAAATGGACATCAACGAAAATGCAAATTGGGAAAAATCGAAGAGGTGAACATATGTATGGTGACCTGGATGATGTAATGGTTATCAACGGAACGTTGACCAATGAAGTAATTGAAAGATGGTTCGAGGATATGACTTTTTAAGACTAATAGATATTCGCACTACTCAAACGCCGTATTATCAAACGGAGAACACAAACAACTATGTAAAGGCCCTTTTCTTGTATTAGGGCCTTTTCTATTCTTAGCAATTTGTTAAAGCATCTTGTTTTTGTACCATTTCTACTAAATATGTGATTACTTCTTTGAACGGGCACGCTGAAATGCTTTCCTTTGATGCTGCTCAAAAATCAACATATTTTTAGGTCAACTGACATCATGCGATATTTCGTTCTTATACTACTGACATCCTTTTTGCTCATATCCTGTGATCAGGGCAAATCCACCATTTCTGAAGACGGCAAAAAGACATCTTCCAAGGATAATGAACTTGTCGTGTCTTTTGATGATCTTGAAATTAAACCAAGATTTGGAGGATGTGATGCAGTAGCCGATCCTGCGGAAAGAAAGAAATGTGCTGATAAGGAAATGGCCGCGTTTATCAACAAGCATTTGAAATATCCTGAAACGGCCAGAAATAAAGGAATCGAAGGTAAGGCAGTTATTTCCTTTATCGTGGAGGTAAATGGCTCCTTATCTGAAATCACGCCGATGACCGCTCTAGGAGGTGGGTGCGAGGAAGAAGCCATGCGTGTCATTCAACTAATGAATCAGCAAAAGCAATGGTGGGTACCCGGTATGAAAGATGGCAAACGCGTCCGGGTCAAACTACAATTACCCATTAATTTCAGGATGAGCTAGGATCTCTAGAATTCTACATTAATACCAAAAGTATAAGTCCTCGCCGAATAGGGCGTGTTTCTGCGGTCTATGCCCATGGTCAAAGGATCATTGGCAAAGTATTGATTAACAAATCCATTTTGTGACTCTGAAATATCCTGTAACACAGGATCGGGATCAAGACCGGTATAATTTGTGATCACAAAAGCATTCTGTACGCTAATAAAAGTACGTATCCGCTCAAAAGCCGTTGAGCCGTTAAAATCAAAGCTATATCCAAGGGTAATGTTGTCTAATTTGATAAAGTCCGCTTTCTCAACATACAAAGAACTAAACCGGGCAACTTCTAATCCCTCAGGTGCCAGATCTGTAACAACTCTGTTATAAGAAGCAATCGAACCAGGACTAATTGGCTCGTAATTTATTCTGAATGTATTGACCAGGCTGTGACCAAAAGCGCCTCTGAAGAATGCATTGAAATCCCAATTCTTATAAGTGAATGTGTTGTTGAAACCTAATTCTAAAGCCGGTATCGCCTGACCTAATTGTTGGAAGTCACCTCTATCCTGCAAGGCAGATCCAGCATCAGTTATGACCAACCCATCACCGTTTAAATCTTTAAAAATTGGCTGCCCATCAGCATCAACTCCGGAAAAAACAGTACCCCATATCTGACCCAACTCCTCACTTTCAGCAATCCGATTAACACCAAAACAACCACATCCCGGACCAACAAAACCTCTGAATGAAATTTCCTCGTCAAACTCCTGTAGGACTGTTTTGTAAGAAGATATAATCAGGGATGGTGTCCAGCGCAAGAGCTTATCCGCAAATTGCTCATATTGCAGTGATAGCTCAAATCCACGTGTCCGAAGACTACCTCCATTCTCATATCTGCTATCTGTACCATAAACAGTAGTTTCTACTCTTTTCTCCCTTAAGAAGTCATCTACTTTTCTAGAATAGTAATCTATGGAACCTTTCAACTTATACCCCTTTAAGGCAAAATCAAATCCGATATCCAGTTCTGATTTTTCTTCCCATTTCAAATCGGGATTTCCGGCTCGCACAAAACTTACAGTACCTCCATTCGTGAAACTATATGCATACAAATCCTGGGCAAGTCCTGATTCAGTTGGCAAAGACCCAGTCACTCCATATCCGATTCTGAATTTTAGGGCATCCCATTTCCTCATGCCCAGATAGTGTTTGAGATCCATTTGAAGATTTAATGCAGCAAAATTGCCCCACCGATTGTCTTCTCCAAGCTTTGATGATCCTTCCCTTCTCAATGAAGCACCTACTGTAAAGACCTCATTGAAATTCAAATTTACTCTGCCAAAAAAAGCAATGATCTTTTCTTTAGGTGAAGTGAAACTTTGAATACCCAATCCGGAGGAGGCCCCGTTCAGGAGATCGGCTGAGGTCTCCAAAATATCATAGCCAGGGTCATCTGAAGGGAAATCTCCCAATTCCAGAAATATACTTTGAAAATCTTCCTCTTGATAGGAATATCCGGCGTCTATTTGTAAATCCAGATTTTCATGTTGCTTCTTATATTGTGCATATGCCTCGAGAAGGGTAAAATTGTCTGTATCCACATATCTTCTGGCAAGACCTCCACGATAGAAGCCTCTGAAAAATGAAGAACTTGAGTAGTATTCGTCTTGCTTGTTATCGATATACTGTTGGCTATAATTGATGACGCCTTTAAAATTGTCATTAAAGTCATAAGCCGTCTGAATATTGAAGTTTAAGATCCTCCGATTGCCATCATTTTTATTTAAGTCCAGAATGGCCACTGGATTATAATTATCAAATAAAATGGGTTGAAAGAATGCTCCATTGTTGAATCGAATTGGTGCCGAAGGATGAAAGATTGGTGCATATTGAAAGACTTCCTCAAATGAAAAATTGCTTTCTCTATTGGTCAAGGCCATATTGAAATCAATGCGAAGTTTGTCCTTGAGTGCCTGATGTTGGATTCTACCTCTGGCGTTGAATTGATCATAATCTGATTTCTTGAGTATGCCTTCAATACCCCGATAATTCATCGAAAATCGGTATGCAGTTTTCGATGAACCTCCGGCAATGCTCAGGTTATGCGTAGTGGAAATTCCGGTACGCAAGACTTCATCTTGCCAATTCGTTTCACCCCCGAGATCCGGTCCTCCTGCTGCGAGGTAGTCATCGCGATCCATCACATTTACTTTACGAGCAACCGTGGACGAAGCAACATACGCATCATAGGTAGTAGTTACTTTCGAATTTTTTGATCCAATTTTTGTAGTGATCAGAATGACTCCACTTGAACCACGAGATCCGTATATCGCTGCAGCCGACCCATCTTTGAGGATGTTGATGGCTGCAATATCATTGGGATCAAGATTGTGAATGGAAGCCCCGACGATACCATCTATTACGATCAACGGCTGTGCATTGGCACCTATAGTAGAAATCCCTCTCAGACGGATAATTGGATCTCTATGCAAATCACCTCCCCTGTTATATATACTAAGACCAGCTACCCTACCTTGTATGGCTTCAAAGGTATTGTTGATATTACCCTGATTGAATTGATCTGGCTCGATTTTCGAAATGGCAGATGCGACTTCTGCTTGTTTCAGACTTCCATAACCTGTGGATACTATTTCTGTCCTGAATAGATCCTCTACGAGTTTTATATTAAGTCTTTCTCCGGTTATAACCTTCACTTTTTGATTGATATATCCCGGATAGGAGACTAGGATATGGGTTGATTCTTCCGGAGCCTCCAATTTGAAATATCCGTTAAGATCACTGCTCGTTTGAAGATCCGTCTTTGGAATCATTACCAATACACCTATAAGGACATCTCCGTTTGATGCATCTGTAATGATGCCCTCAATAGATTTTTGTGCTGAGCTAATGCTTGCCAAACAAGCTGAAAGCAATATGAACGCAATGATCCTTCTAAACATGAGAGCGCTATATCTTTAATAATCATAACAATTCACCCCCAAACCATAATACTCCAGGTTTCGGTTGAATGAAACCAGAATAAATGATGTAATGCCAAAAAAGGTAATTCAAAATTTAACACTCATCAAACCACATCTTCTTCCCTTCCCCTGCTGAATAATCAATCAATATTTCGTCACCCGCGCGAATAGCATCTGTTGAAATAATATGTATACATTGATCTTCCATATCATAAGCCACCTCTGCATTGGGATGAGAACTGTGATTATACAAGCAACCATACCCTAGTGCTATGCATGCGGAACCCTTTGGCTCGGGATACTCAAAATAATAATCGTGAAGGATGGATTCATGAATCCTTTGAACATCCTCTTCAGGAATCATAATCAAAGGACAAATTTCAATCAAATCTTTGCTTTTCAGATCTTCCCAACAGAACACGCCTCTCCCACGATGTTCAGATTGAGAGAGGTAGAGGCCGGGGACATGCAGCATAATCTTTTTCTATCCGAGCAGCTCGGATTGTTTTGTAAACGGCTGTTCATACATTCTCGTACCGGTGGCCTTGTACAGAGCATTGGCAAGCGCAGCCTGAATCGGTGGTAAAGAAGGTTCTCCCAAACCAGTTGGATCAATTCCATTGTCTACAAAAAAGGTTTCAATTTCATCGGGAGCTTCACTATGCCGAATTAATCTGTAAGTATCAAAGTTTTGCTGATCTGGTTTGCCATTGGTGAATGTCAAGGTGCTATACATGGAATGACCGATGCCATCTACGATACCACCTTCGATTTGATTCTTTGCAGCATCTGGATTGATGACAATACCGCAGTCTACGGCACACCAGACTTTCTTGACCTTAGGTTGGCTGTCTTTCATGACCACATCTACCA
>JAHHJQ010000054.1 GCA_018680005.1 Bacteroidia bacterium
CGAAAGAGAAAATGGTTCTGATCTTGCAGATTTTTTAATCCGGATGGATTGGAGAAATTTTAGAAACACTATCCGTTGATGAAAGCTGTGAATCTAAGTATCTTTAGAAGAGAATTTTCTGTATTCCACTTCAATGATTACATAGTCACGCACCTAGACCTTTAGTACATGAAACATTCTGATAAAAAGGGCATCCTGCGGTTTAAAGAATTGAATCACAATAAAATACAGTCAAAAAAAGCTGAGCAGCATTTGCGTCTATCGGCAAAAGGAAGGAAGGATGTCTATAATGGAAATCATGAAAGCATCATTTTCTGTTTGTCGGAATATATTAGAGAATGGAAGCGGCTTCCCACTCAGAATCAGCTTTCCGAAATGACAGGTTTGAGTAGAGTTACTATAAGTAACCACCTAAAAGATTTGCCTATTCACTTCAATTCTCCTGAGTATAAGAGCAAAATTCTCATGATGCGTGAAGAGCTACTCTTGAAGCTTTTTTCAATGGCTAAATGCAATTATATAGATCCGAGACTAGAACTGATGGCGATTGATAAATTCTTGAGATATACAACACCGAATAGAGATTCGCAGGCCATCAAGATTAACAATATCAACATCGACCAGATCACAATAGAACAATTACCAATAGAGAAGAAAACTCAAATCCTAAACATCATTAACGAGATGTCCTAGGGTTTACAAAGGTTTACAGATAATTACCACTCCAAAGACTGATTTTGGAACTGCAAGATGGAGCTAGACGTATAAAATGGGCATCATGATTTAATTGATCAGATTTGGCCTTAAAGATTTGAGTTCCAAGAAATCACACAACAATAAAATTTAAAAAATCAGATTCTCTAGATTGATCTGAGGAATATCAAAGAAATCAGTGAAGTTCTGAATCTTTACCCGTTATTAGCAGACAAATGGATAACTCAAAACTCACGCTGAACGTCATCAGAAATCTCCTTATACCAATAGAAAAGGAATGAGGCATCCTGCTGGAGTGGGGAGGTGTGACAGATGTGTCTGCGAATGCCTCCTCACGATCCTTTAACAACTACCGTGAAGGAGGAGTAGGCACAGTCTCATCTGTGGACTTGTGGGAACGAGCACTTATCGACCATAGACCTCAAGGGATAAGGGAGATGGGTGTGAAGAGGGCCTATTTGGCTAACGCATATCGTTGCTATAGTGAGCTACCTTTTGATTCTTTCAGTGATCCTATTCCCATTCCCATTCTATTATATTAATCACCGCCATCAAAAAGGATGTTCCCATTCGCATCGAATACCAGTCTTGCACAGTTTGATAATCGGATGAAATAATTACTATTGAATGTTTGCATTATATGTTCAATTGTAGCGTCTGCGTGATTGGTGTTTATATAAGTTGTGCTGGTTGTAGGGAGGTTATCAATTGAGATGCTCGTGCCGCCCCAGCAGGGTTCGTCCGAGCCAGAATGATTGTCCATACCGCCATGGTTTCCATGCCCCATCTGTCCTCCATGTCCTCCTCCCATGCCTCCATCGGGGTCGCAATGCCAGCCAGGAGATCCTATGTTGCCGTGTCCATGTCCATGACCGCCAGTAGCCTGCATATCACAGTCTTGATAATAATCTCCATTCGGACCGAACATTAACATATCTCCGGCGCTGATTTCTACTGCCAAATTACCGCTAGGCTTTAAGACCACTGTAACAACATGCGCCCCGACATGATTGGCAACAACGTGGTCAATAATTTCTTGCGGAAGGGAGGCAACATCTAACGTGTCCCCAGCAAGGCAAAAATTGATACCATGGTCACCGCCGCCGTGGTGGTTGCCTATATCCCCATGTATCCCATCATGGTTGAGATGGTTCCCTTTTTGGTCAAAATAGAGACAGAGTCCGTCTTCTAAAAAGACTTCGAAGCCATGTTGCTCAGCACGGAATGCCAAGTCAATCTCGAAAGGTGAATGGTTTTCTGTTACGTAACCGAAAATTACAGAAGGTAAATCCATCACACTAACAGCCTCGACGTTGGGAGTAGCAGTTATTTGCTCTATCAGGAGTTCTTCCTGATTTAATGGGAGCGAATTGTTCTCTTTATTACAGGACAGGTAGAATGTAGCAAACCCTACTCCTAAGAGGAGAATTATTACTTGTTTCATTATTAAATATTTTGATTTAGTATATACCATAACTCTACGACCTCAAATTTTTAGTAAAAAGAAATGGAGGATCAATATGGTATCTTTTTCATCCGCAAGTAAAGGAATTAACGATAGGAATGTATTGATAGAAATCAGTGCTTCCAATGATTTTTATTACGAAAGATGATTGTTGATAAGAGGGTAGTTCAAGGCTATAATTGCCACTCCATCCGTTGCAACCTCACGGCATTCAAAATTGCCAACAACGCCACTCCCACATCCGCAAAAACAGCTTCCCACATGGTAGCCAACCCGCCTGCACCTAAAATCAACACAATGACTTTCACGCCAAAAGCTAGAGCGATGTTTTGCCAAATTATTTGTTGTGTAGATTTACCAATGTTAATACCCGTTACAATTTTAGAAGGTTGGTCGGTTTGAATAATCACATCTGCCGTTTCTATGGCCACATCACTTCCCATTGCGCCCATTGCGATACCGACATCACTTGCGGCCAATACCGGCGCATCGTTGATACCATCTCCTACAAAGGCTACTATTCTGGTAGGATCCTGCTTGATAGCTTCGACTTCATTCAATTTGTCTTCGGGTAAAAGTCCACCCTTTGCCTTATCGATTCCTAACTCTTGAGCTACTTTTTGCGTAATAGAATCTTTATCACCAGACAGCATGATAATGTCTTGGATACCCGCATTTCGGATTTGTTGAATGCTTTGTTTGGCATCCTCTTTTAGTTCATCAGCAATGGTCACATAACCAGCAAATTGTCCATCAATACTGACCATTACGATACTTTCAACAATATCGTCCGTTGCCGACGGAACAGGAACCTTGAATTGTTCCATTAGTTTTTTATTGCCTACCAATAGGCTTTTTCCTATTACATCTCCTTTAAGTCCTTTACCTGCAATTTCTTGAATGTTAGTAGCTTCTGGTAAATCCTGATTTTTTGAATATTCTAAAATAGCTTTAGCAATTGGGTGGGTAGATTTGGTTTCAATCGACATCAGCAGATTCATAAATACGCTTTCATCAATGCTACCTGTCAGAACGATATCCTTGATTTTAAAAACGCCTTTGGTGACCGTTCCTGTTTTGTCCATAACCAATGTGTTCACTTTGGTAAGTTGGTCTAAATAGGTTGCTCCTTTGAATAATATTCCATTTTTAGAAGCTGCTCCTAGTCCACCGAAATAGCCCAATGGAATAGAAATCACTAATGCACATGGACAGGATATCACTAAGAATATCAATGCCCTATATAACCAATCCGAAAACTGATAATCTGAAACAAAAAAGTAAGGAATGATACATATGGCAATTGCCAAATACACCACGACAGGTGTATAAATCTTCGCCAATCGTCTAATCAACAATTCTGTTTTTGACTTACGAGAAGTCGCATTCTCTACCAATTCCAAAATACGAGCAATAGAACTATCGTTAAATAACTTCTCGACCTTCAGTTCTATCACGCCATCTAGATTGATAGAGCCAGCCATTACTTTTTCGGTGTTTAATACGTTTTGAGGCTTGCTCTCACCTGTTAGTGCTGCTGTGTTGAGTACAGCCTTTTCTGAAAGAAGAACACCATCTAATGGGATTTTTTCACCGACCCTAACCTGTATCGTATCACCTATTTGAACTGATTCGGGATCAACTTTTTCATAGCTCCCACTTCTTAAAACACTTGCCGTATCCGGTCTGACATCCAACAAGGATTTGATGTTGCTTTTCGCTCGTTGGACTGCTGCGGTTTGGAATAGTTCGCCAATAGCGTAAAAGAGCATCACTGCTACTCCTTCAGGGTACTCTCCAATGGCAAAGGCACCAATGGTCGCTATAGACATCAGGAAAAACTCAGTAAATACTTCGCCTTTAAGCAGTGCTTCCCATGCTTCCTTTATGACAGGTAAGCCAACTGGTATATAGGCTACCGTATACCAAAGAATCTTTACCCATCCAGTGAAGAAGCCTTGGTTCAACAGATGCTCTGCTGCTAAGCCTGTGAGCAATAGAACTAAACTTATTACAGCAGGGATGTAGGCCTTCCATCCCAAACCTCCTTCGTGACTGTGGTCATGTGAATGGTCGTGACCATCACCATCGTAATGTTCTTTGTCCTTTGCTATCGATGGAGGCGTTTTCGCATCAATTTTTTCTTCCAACGAGCAGCAAGTTCTTTTACCTTTTTCGTCGTAAGTATGTGTGTGTTTTTCCTTATTCATTGTATTACTTTGTTACTCCAATTGCTACAAAAACATTTCCTCTATTGAAGGAAGTATTGACTTTAAAGTTCGCAACTTGATTTTCTAAATATTGGTAAATAGGACGATCCACTTCACCTTTACCAATCCATTTAACAAACCTACCGCGCAGTGTAGGTTTTGGAATATACCAATCCATGATGACCAATCTGCCACCCGGTGATAAAATGGAAAGCAAATTATCAATGACTCTTTTCCAATCTGGGAAACCAGAAAGACCTAAGTCACAAAAGATTGCATTTACTTGAAAAGACTCGCCTATATTTTCTTTTATCCAAGGAAGCCTGATTTGAGTAGCATCTTCATTTATTATTTTGATATTGCTCCAATTATTCTCGTTCTTCTTTTTGATAGCTTTCTCCAACATACCTTCCGATAGGTCGATGCCAATGACAAGCCCTGAGCCATTCATATATTTTTGGAAATACTCAAAGTTTTGTCCTGTGCCGCATGGTAGGTTTAAAACTGTAGTAGCTTCATCCAAATGAAGTTGCTGTATGGCATATGCCCTGGCTTCATGATAATACCACTTTGGCGATAACCAGTCATATAAATTTGAAAAGCTATCATAATAACTAGTGGCTTCTTTTTGCTTGCTAACCATAATAAATTTGATTCTAATTAAAACCAGCGGCCAACTTTCCCTAAGTATTCTTCATATACATCTCCATGGCTCCTTTTCAAAAAGGCCTCTTCCAACCTTATCTGTGTATTAATACTAATCGATGAAAGCGAAACGATCAACAAGGTGAAGGCATTTGGAATGATTAGGAGTAAACCCACATTCGCAATCATTACCCCTAGAAATATTGGATTTCTTGAAATGGAAAATAAGCCATTAGTTACGAGTTCGGTTTTAGTCTTTTCATCTATTCCGATTCTCCATGAATCGGCCATTTGAGATTGAGCTATCCATACCAAAACAAGAGACAAGACCAAGCAAGCCCAACCAACATAGCTTAAGTAATTGTTCTCCAAATACCAAAATGGCAATAGGTACTGATACCAATCGATCTTAAATGCATAAATAAATACAACCACAAATTCCAAAATGGAAATGAACGTAAACACCTTTCCATTGTAACCATGCGCATCATCAGACTTGTTAAATGTCAGCGGATTTACCCCTGTTCTTTTCCAAAGCAGATAAGACCGCAGGAAAAAGACAAAGAAAAAATAGATTAGTAAAAAAATAAATAGGGCAACACCTGAAGTCATCATTTATTTTACAAATTTACATAGGATTCAATGCAATGTAATTGCAAACTTAGCCACTACAATTCGGGCAGATCCCACTTATCATCATATTCATCTTTTTTGAAACGTACCCTTCTGGTAGGTTCATATTTGGAATAATCACATTGTCTATACAGGTTATCTGTTTACATTGCTCGCATTGAAAATGCGGATGCTGGTCAATGTGGTCAATGGATGTACAATGCTCATCACAAAGGGCATACTTCACCTCACCGGCACCACTATTAATGCCATGAACGATTGCTTTTTCTTCAAATGTCTTGAGTGTTCGATATATGGTAATCCTGTCAGATTTTGGAAAGGCACTTTCCAATTCCATCAAACCGAATGCTCCACTATTTTGTAAGTAGTAGTCCAGTAGCAGTTGCCGCATCGGTGTGATGCGGACAGCTTTATCTGCTAATATTTTATGTGCTTTCTCCATCTTCAATTTATTCTAATGCTCGTGCTCTAATTCCCCTGCTTTAGATTGAGCATAGACATAGTATGCTCCTTCTGTCACAATCTTCATCCCATCAGGAATATTATCTATCAATTTTACAGAGGTGAATCCCTTGTCAGTAGTACCAGGCATAACCATGACTTGTTCAAATTTTAACTCGTCACCTTCTGCTTGGTCATTAGCGACATAGATATAAGAGGAAGCTCCATCTTTGATGATTGCTTTTTCAGGCAGTGCTTGAACAGTCTGATCCGTTAGCCAAATTTTAGCTTCCACAAATAAATCTTTGATAAACTTTGGTCTTATTTTTTCTAAATGTCCATGTATACGAACAGTCTTATTTTCGGTATTGAATTCTTTGCCAATAATATGGACTTCACCATCATAAACAGTATTTCCCAAAGCAGGAACGATATAGCTTATTTTCTGATCTTCATGAATAGTGGAAATATCGCTCTCAAAAATATCTAATTCCAAATGCAGGTGATTTTCATTGACGATTTCCATCAATTCTATTTCAGGTGTAACATACATGCCATTGTGCATTTTAATCGAAGTAATATATCCTCCCATCGGAGCGTAAATCGGGATTCGCTCGACGATATTATCAGGCGTTAGATTATCCACATTTATATTCAAATAAGATAATTGTTTAGCGATACCTTTTAAGGTTGCATTTTTCATGTTAACCTCTGACTGAAGTCTTTGCACATTTTTTTCAATTCCGGCGTTTGCTTCCAACAAACTTTTTTGTCGAGATAATTCTTGTTGGTTAAAAACTAATTCAGCAGCAACTTCAAGATATTGCTGCTGGTGTTGAATGAATTCTGGGTTTTCCAAATAAGCCATGATTACCCCTTTTTTCACATAGCTACCTTCGACATATTTGTTACTGTTTTTAATAAAACCATTTGACTTTGCACTTACCGAAGTCAACGCATTAGGAGGTAGACCTAAAGTACCCGTTGCACTTACATAGTCATTAATTTTGATTTCAGAAAATTCTCCGAACTGAATGTTCATTGTTTCTATTTGCTTTTTGGTCAAATGGATTTCTCCTTCCTCATGGTCCTCTCCGTTATCATGTCCATCATCCTCTGCATGTTGAGTTGTTTCATCTCCGTGTTTATGACCATCACCTTCTGTATGATCGTGTGCACAGGAGGAAAGTAACAGCGTAACCGCCACCACTAATATTGATATATTTATAAATTTCATTTTGATCTATTTTATTGATTTGACAAAAATTGATACAACACAACCGCTTTGTTATGCGCTAATACCTGACCCCAATACTGTTG
>JAHHJQ010000354.1 GCA_018680005.1 Bacteroidia bacterium
GTTTTGGTGAATAAGATTATCAATTATGATACGAATCCTGGTTATCAAGACAGCTGGTTGAACCAATTAACATTTATTGCAGATGACGAAGATTTCAATATTCACATTAACCAGGCAGATCAAATCGCAGAAAGCTTCCTTTTGCAAAACCCTGAAGTCAACATTGATAAGATTTACCTCGATGCCTTTCAACAAGTTTCAACTGCTGGAGGAGAATTATATCCTAGTGTAACACAAGCAATTAATACCGCATTGCTTAAGGGAACAAGCGTGATCAATTACATGGGACATGGGGGTTCAAGTGGGTTAGCACAAGAGAGAATTCTTACGATCAATGATGTGGATAATTGGAATAATAACAACAAGTTAGCTCTTTTTGTAACTGCTACATGTTCATTTACCGCATTTGATGATCCCAACTTTGTAACCGCTGGAGAACGAGCTATTTTAAATCCTAATGGTGGTGCCATAGCATTATTCACTACAGTCAGGGCCGTATACAGTTCGTCAAATGAAAGACTAACCAGGGCCGTTTTTGATCATTTGTACCAACCGGTGAACAGCATAATTCCACCAATTGGAGAAATACTACGAAAAGCGAAGAATAGCAATCCAGCTGATACTATAGGAATTAATTCAAGAAAGTTTCTCTTAATTGGAGACCCCAGTATGAATCTGGCTAGACCAGAACTCGAAGTAGTTACCGAATTCATCAACGACCACGATCTTTCTGATGGGGTTACAGACACATTAAGTGCCTTACAACCAGTAATGATAAAAGGATTCATTGCCCAGGATGGCAATTGGGTAAATGATTTCAATGGAGAACTCGACGTAATCATTTTTGATAAACCTCAAGATGCAAGAACATTGGCTCAAGATAATACCAGTTTTGAAAAAACATTTGCATCCCGTAAGAACATCATTTTCAAAGGAAAAGTATCAATAGATGAAGGTAGATTTGAGTTTTCCTTTATTGTTCCGAGTGATATTGATTATTCTTTTGGACAAGGAAAAATATCATATTATGCGAATGATGGAACTATTCTGGACGCCAAAGGCTTTTATAATAAAATAGTAATTGGGGGATCTGCTGATGTTACCGTCGCCGACGATCAAGGACCAGAAATCGAGGTCTTTTTAGATGACGAAAATTTCATTTCAGGGGGAATAACATCACCTAATCCTACGTTATTAATCAAGCTGAAAGATGACTATGGTATCAACATTGTTGGAAATAGCATTGGTCATGACATTACAGCTGTTCTGGATGAAGAAACAAAGAACACCTTTGTCCTAAACGAATTTTACGAATCGGAACTAGACAATAACACTGCAGGAACAGTACGGTTCCCGCTTTTTGATTTGAAAGAAGGTAATCACTCAATCAAAGTAAAGGCCTGGGACATAGCAAACAACTCATCTGAAGCTACTACGCGATTTATTGTTGCATTTGATGCGACATCTGCTTTGGATCAAGTTCTGAATTATCCCAACCCAATGACCGATTTTACAACATTTAGAATCGATCATAAGCTGACTGGCTCCCTTCTTGATATCACTATTGAAATATTTTCATCAAATGGTCAATTGGTAAAGACTATAGAACAGAGCTCTGTTGGCGGTACAGGAATTGTTGATGGTATACAATGGGATGGAAGAAGTGAAATTGGTACGATTCTCCCAAATGGCATTTACCTCTATAAGGTCATTATCAAAGAAAATTCACAATCGGACGAGAACAACATCATAAGTGAACTCGAAAGGTTGGTGATTTTGCGTTAAGAACATCAGATTGTTAATTAACTTATATTTGCAAATTCTTTTTAAAACAAGGTTTAGCCTTATGAAAAAACTTATACTAGTAGCATTAAGTATCACTGCGCTGCTAACGATATTCCCCAATGAACAATTACACGCACAATGTTTTGAGGATTCAAGTGGGAATCTGGTAGATCCAAGTGGACAACCATGTGTAAATACCATTGTAACAGCAGTTCCATTTTTGAGGATTGTAGCTGATGCCCGATCCGGGGCTATGGGAGATGTTGGTATAGCAATATCTGCTGACCCGAATGCATTGCAGCATAATGCAGCCAAATTAGCTTTTGTCGATACGAAAGTTGCAGTTTCAGCAACATACACACCATGGCTCAGAGCTTTGGGACTGTCGGATGTCTACCTTGCGGATATCACAGCATACAACCAATTAGATGACCTCCAAACCATTGGATTTGGATTGAAGTACTTTTCTTTGGGGCAAATCAATTTCACAGATGAAAATGGTCAACCTATTGGAAACGGTAATCCCAATGAATTCGAAATTGCTGCTGCCTATGCAAGAAAATTGAATGATAATTTTTCATCATCCCTTACGATGAAATTCATTTATTCCAACCTGGCAGCCGGTCAAAATGTAAATGGTGAAGATATCAAAGCAGCAACTGCCCTTGCTGCAGATTTGGGTTTCTTATACACGATGGATAGCGGTAGTGATAACGAGTTTAGAGTAGGCTTGGCACTTACAAATATTGGATCAAAAGTCTCATATACGGAATCAATAAATAAGGATTTCTTACCCACCAATTTTGGGCTAGGTTTTGCATATGAATTGAATCCAAACGAAAGCAATCAGTTGACCTTTGCTTTTGATGTAAACAAGTTAATGGTACCTACACCCGACCCAAATGATGCATCATACAGGGACAAATCGGCCATTGCCGGCATATTTTCCTCATTTGGTGATGCACCTGGTGGCTTCTCAGAAGAGATAAGAGAATTAATGTACTCCGTTGGTGTTGAATATTGGTATGACCAGCAATTTGCAGTTCGTGCCGGATATTATACTGAACATGCTACAAAGGGGAACAGGAAATACTTTACAGCTGGCTTAGGAATCAAATACAATGTATTTGGCTTGAACTTTTCTTATCTGGTGCCAACATCCAATCAAAGAAATCCTTTGGATAATACACTAAGATTTTCGCTGATGTTTGATTTTGATTCGTAAATATTGAATTCTTTGAAATCACATAATAAGGGCCTTCGAATGCTATTCGCAACGAAGGCCCTTAAATTTTGATAAAAATCTATAAGCCGGATTCTGTCTTGTGCTATCATTTATCTAGGTCAATCATCACTGGTTGACTCTATCTGCCCACCCCTTTCACTCTTCCGAAGAAGATACGGCGTGCAACCGTAGGAGAACATCCATGAAATATACATGGCATTTCGACTTGCAAGGTTTATCCCAAATCAATATTACTATCAATTTGCGTGCGCTCTTACCGCACGTTTTCACCCTTACCCTAACGAATTAAGGCGGTATTTTTCTGCGACACTTTCTATACCACATTAACATGTGGTTCCATTAGTTAAATGGTGCAATGCACTACGTCGCCCGGACTTTCCTCTCGTATCAAAAGTAGATACCAGCGATAGCATAATTTTTACCAATAGCTAAGTTGAATTATTTCTTCATGATAAACAACTTCAAGCGCACTTTCGCGTAGGAAAGAATGGTGTGTTTTTTGATCCTAAAACTTTGAACGACACCCACTTTTCATACCTCATATGCTCGTAAAACAAATATATATATCTACTGTTCTTGCGATAATTGCATTTGTATGTGGCTACTTGTATCTCAAAATCAATGATGATACCCACAAAAAATCAACCTATGCCACACAAATCAATCAATATCTGGGTAAACAAGAAGCTGAAGTAATTCGGTTTATTGATGATTTGCCATTCATAAAACGCCAAGTCCAAAAGACAACAGAAGTTGATGTTGGCGAATATGACTTTGATAAACTTAGTCTTTATGAAAGAAAGGACTTTACAATCTTAATCTTTCAGAAGGATTCTCTGATATTTTGGTCCAATAACAAAGTCATTCTAACTGGGAAAGACTATTTGGATCTGATCAACCATCCAAAAGTTGAATATAGACGTATCAACAATGGATATTATGAAGTTATCCGAGATCAATTGAATGTTGGTAGCGATATTTATGACGTTGCTGCCTTAATTCCCCTTAAATACAATTACACTTTATCAAGCGATTATCTGCTTGATGATTTTACCGCAAGTACTTCTAAAAAGCGAATTCCGCAAAATCTCAAACTTACACACGAACCCACTCCCTTCATTATTAAATCTACTCTTGGCGATGCTCAATTTTATGTAAAGGGAGACAAAAAGCTAAGCTCTAAGCATCATCAAAGAGTACTGTTCTATCTTTTTGGCCTGGCCGGCCTATTTATACTGATCACCATATATTTTGTGGCCAAGCAGATCATGCTTAACTACAACCCGACACTGGGTGCCATTTTTCTGATAGCCAGTATTTTCCTGGTTCGTTTCTTGAGTATTTCTCTGAGTTTTAGTGAAATGTTTAGTGCGCTGGCACTATTTGAAAAACAAATAGATGCTCCTTTAAGCAGTCCAACAATTGGAGATTTTCTAATCAATGTTGTTCTACTGCTATCCATAATATATTTCTTCTATCGCGAGTTTCATGTGCGATCGTTCAATCATCTCCCTTTTATAGGAAAAATCGGAATCACAATTGTCAATTTCTTTTCTGTGATTCTTAGCCTATTTCTTGTCATAAGTATTATCAAATATTTGATTCTCAATTCTGGGATTAGTTACAATTTCAATAACATATTTAATCTTAATACGGAAAGTCAGGTTGCTGTTCTTGGCATTATATTGATGATCACGGCTTTGTTCCTTTTCAATCAAAGGATGATGCGCACAATCATCAATGTCAATATTTCAAAGTATCAAAGACTGGGTTGTCTGGCTGCTGGAATTGTAATTTCTATTCCATTGATCCAGCATCTGGATTTCATGATGCCAGCTATACAAATTGTTCTGGTTACACTCATGTATATCGTCTTATTTGATTTGTTTACGGATTACAAACAGATAAATCTGACATGGCTTGTATTATGGCTGGTAATATACTCAGGACTTACAAGTGGATTTCTTTTCAAGTACAATGGCGACAAAGATGAACTAATTAGATATGACTATGCTTTGAAACTAGCTGAGAAGAAGGATACAATAGCTGAGAAAGAAATCAATAGTTTTATCCTAGGTCTTGAAAAAGACAAATATTTCAGACAATTAGTTGGAGTAGAAAAATGGAGCATTGGACACTATGATGCAGCAAGAACTGAAATAGACAAACACTTTTCCGACCATTCTTATCTTTTCAACAACTATAATTACGATGTCAAATGGGATATGGACTTTGACGCTAAAGAACTTCAAAAGCATTCCGTACCCATTTCACTAGGTTATAAATTCGAAGAAGCAGAAAACTCATATTTTAAAAACATTAAGCTATCATTTGAAGCCAAAAAGCTTGTTTATCTAGCTCAAGCTGATGTAAAAATCATTCGCCGAAATCAGTACGAAAGTCAAAAACTTGTATTTGAATTCACAGAAAAGCTAAGAGACAAAACCAAAGTATACACGGAATTACTTCTCAATAATGAGTATAAGAATTTGATATACTTAAGTCATTACGATTTCTCGATTTATAACAATGGCAATCTGGTTAGAGATGGTGGGAATGTCTCACTAGAAAGAATAAATGTTCCTCCACCGGGAGAATTTAGATTGTACAAATTCAAAGGGGAACAAAGATCAGAATTAATATTTCACGATTTTGATAATGTTGTAGTTGTCATTGGCAAAGAAATAGAAAGTTCAATAAAACTAATTTCACTTTTCTGTTTCATATTTGCTCTTCTAATACTATTCTCAATACTCTTAGCCTTTCTCAATACCTTCTTCAAATTTCTACCGCAGAACTATACATTCTCAATATATCGAAAACCTTCCTTAAGAAACAGAATACAACTTTCTGTTATTGCCTTGATTGTTGCCTCCTTCTTCCTAATTGGATTGATAACCGTATTGTATTTCAAAGGCTCATCGGAGGATTATCATGAGAACAGATTACAAAGAAAGGCGAAAGCTGTATTGGCAGATGCTGAGAGAGAGATTCAATTGCTAGAAGAAAGAAACGTCAAAAGTATATCAGAATACGCAAGCATTGTAACTCCGATTTCCGAGATACATCGGATGGATATCAATTTATTTGATCTCTCGGGCCAATTGATATCATCTTCAGATGCCGACATTTTCAATAAAGGTATTGTTGGATCCAATATGAATTCTGTAGCCTACTATGAGTTGAATATTCGAAACAAAGATAGATATACCCAGGATATTGAAAATATTGGAGCTCTTGAATATAAATCAATGTATCTGCCACTTAAGTCAGGCAATCGAACTTTGTTCTATATCGGACTTCCCTACTACGACAAGCAAAACAGTCTAAAAAATGATGTGGATGAGTTCATGGGAATGCTTTTGAATGTTTATGTTTTCCTATTGCTTATCGCCGGTAGCATAGCCATACTAGTGGCCAACTCCATTACCAAACCTATCTCCAAGATTGGAGAAAAACTAAAGCAATTTAAGCTTGGTGGTAAAAATGAACCCCTCGAATGGAATTCAAAGGATGAACTAGGTGTACTCATTGATGAATACAACAGAATGATCCAAAAATTAAAGGATAGTGCATCCTTGCTGGCAAAGAGTGAACGAGAAGGTGCCTGGCGTGAAATGGCAAAACAGGTGGCGCATGAAATCAAAAACCCTTTAACACCCATGAAACTCAGTATTCAATATTTGCAAAGGGCATATAACAGCAATCCTGACGATCTAGGAGATCTTATAAAACGTGTTACTAATACGCTAATTGAGCAAATTGATAACCTAGCTGCAATCGCAACGGAATTTTCTACTTTCGCTAAAATGCCCCAAGCTAAAAATGAAAAACTTTCATTGAATCATTTGATAGGATCAGTATATGATCTATTTAGAGAAAGAGGTGGCGATACCGAAGTAAGCCTGCATCGCTACAATAAAGACATATTGGTTATCGCGGATAAGAATCAGTTGTTGAGAGTATTGAACAACTTGTTAAAAAATGCTATTCAAGCCATTCCAGAAGAACGAAAGGGAATTATTTCTATGCATCTGATGAAGGAAGATAATAATGCAATAATTATTATTCGAGATAATGGCTCAGGTATTCCTGAAGAAAAACAGGACAAAGTATTTGTTCCCAATTTCACAACGAAATCATCTGGGACCGGATTGGGACTTGCAATGTCCAAAAATATTATTGAGTCTTTTTATGGAAGTATCTATTTTGAAACCGAACCTAATGTCGGTACTTCCTTTTTCGTTAAACTTCCAATCGCTGAAATTAAAGCCATCGCTCAAGAACCCCAATTGGCATGAATTCATGTGTGAATTAGTAATTACCTTGATAGAGACAATTTACTAGGAACTGTATCTCCACCGCAGTCACTAGACCTAAAACTATAGCATGAAACGAACTCTTTCATCTCTAAAATAGCTTTCTTTACAAGATATATTATTTGTCAAATATGGAAGAGCTTCAAATTCATTCTGCTTCAAATTCCTATTTGGATGATCTTTATGAAGAATTGGGACGCATATTAGCCGAGATTCGACCATGGAGTGAAGATCTTTATGAATCTGAATACTATTTTGAAAAGAGATGGTTAGAGGTCCGGAATAGCAACGAGGCTATCATTTTGCACATCTTTAGATCAGATGGTGAATATCTAGAATCTACAAATGGAAATATTCTAACCGGCAAATGGTCAATTTTGGAAAACTCGAATACAATGATTTTGGAGTGTCCGACTATATCCGGAAAGGCAGAAAAAACGCTCTATGACTTGTCCTTTTTAAATAAGGATTTCTTTATTCTCAAAAAGCATGGAACGCACAAATCATTTCTGGTTTTGGGAAGGGATCAACTTGTTTCGGGCATGAATCTCGAAGAAGTGATAGATCTAATTTCTGCTCAATATAGTAACAATAAGTCCTGGATCAAGGTCCTATTTGTTATCGTATTAGTTGTAGCTTTATTCTTCTTGTTCAGAGATTGGACATAGAATATCCAATTGCATTTTACCTTTCCAATACCGAAAGTAAGGTCTCACCAATTTCTGCAGGTGATTTCACAACATGAATACCACACTCAGCCATAATTTTCATCTTTGCTTCTGCAGTATCATCCGCTCCGCCAATTATAGCTCCCGCATGTCCCATGGTCCTCCCCTTCGGAGCCGTTTGTCCGGCAATAAAGCCCACAACTGGTTTCGTTCCATTAGCTTGTACATACCGAGCAGCATTTGCTTCCATATTACCACCAATTTCACCTATCATGATAATCGCATCAGTTTGATCATCTTCCATCAAGAGTTGAACTGCATCTTTTGTAGTTGTCCCGACTATGGGATCCCCTCCGATTCCAATACAAGTTGATTGTCCGAGACCAGCTTTAGTAACCTGATCAACTGCTTCATATGTCAATGTGCCAGATCTCGACACAATGCCAATGTTTCCTGGTCTATGTATAAAACCTGGCATTATTCCGACCTTGGCACCACCAGGAGTCATAACTCCGGGACAATTTGGTCCGACGAGCCTACAATCAAAATCTTCAATATATGCTTTCACTTTGACCATATCCTGGACTGGTATTCCTTCAGTAATACAGACGATGACTTCAATACCAGCCTCCGCGGCCTCCATAATGGCATCTGCAGCAAATCTTGGCGGCACAAAAATGATTGAAACGTTAGCATTGACTTTGTCCACTGCTTCAGATACAGTATTGAATACAGGCTTTGATAAATGCTCAGTACCTCCTTTTCCGGGGGTCACTCCGCCAACTACATTTGTTCCATATTCAATCATTTGAGTCGCATGGAAACTTCCTTCCTTTCCTGTAAACCCCTGTACTATGACGTTCGAACTCTTACTAACTAAAACTGACATATTTTCAATTTTTGACTATGACAAAAACGTCTTCATTCTCTTTCTGAAAGAAGTATTTCTCACGTGCAAATTTTTCCAAATTCTGATTTAATTCACCAATCTCCTCTTTGGTCTCTTCGATCATGAGCAAATATTCTGTGTTCTCTTCCTCAAGTTCATTCAATTTATCATTAAGCTTGTGATTCGTAATTAAGCTATGCTTGTCGAAAAATATAATCCACACAAGAAATAGAAAGAAAGTCAGAAGATACTTATTCGTCAAGATTTCATTGAATCCCTCAAATAGTGTTAATAAAGGCCTATTACCAAGATGCATATCAGTAAGTCTAAGATTTCTCCGCTAATATAATCCTTTACTTAAATAAAGAGGAACCGGGGTAATGAGCACTGCTACCCAATTGCTCCTCGATTCTTAGTAACTGATTATATTTTGCAATTCTATCTGATCTTGAAGCCGAACCAGTTTTAATTTGACCAGTATTCAGTGCAACTGCCAAATCGGCAATGGTAGTATCTTCAGTTTCCCCAGACCTATGGCTCATAACACATGTCATGGAATTCACTTTGGCAAGATCAACGGAATTAATTGTTTCTGTGAGAGAGCCAATTTGGTTAACTTTAATCAGTATACTATTCGCAGCCTCAAGATCTATCCCTTTCTGAAGTCTTGATGTGTTGGTTACGAATAGATCATCACCGACCAATTGTATTTTGTTTCCAACAGCCTTGTTCAACTTGGTCCATCCTGCCCAATCATCTTCATCTAAACCATCTTCTATCGAAATAATCGGATATTTTTCAACCCATTCCTTCCAATAATTAACCATTTGTTCAGAAGTCAATTTATCACCTGTGGATTGATGAAAATGATAAACCTTTTCTTCTTCCAAATAGAATTCAGAAGCTGCCGCATCCATTGCAATTAAAATATCTTCTCCAGGTCTAAATCCAGCTTTTTCAACTGCTTGCAAGACTGTTTGAATAGCTTCTTCATTCGATTTGAGATTTGGTGCAAAACCACCTTCATCTCCTACATTAGTAGAATGACCTTGATCATGAAGAACTTTCTTAAGGTTATGAAATACTTCAACCCCCATCCTTAAACCTTCAGAAAATGAGTTGGCACCAACAGGCATTACCATAAATTCCTGAAAATCGATACTATTGTCAGCATGGGAACCTCCATTCAGAATATTCATCATTGGAACTGGTAAAGTTGAACAATTTACCCCTCCGATATATCTATACAAAGGTAGTCCTAGTTCATTAGCGGCTGCATGCGCAATAGCCATAGAAGCTCCTAGTATAGCATTTGCTCCATATTTCGATTTATTTTCTGTTCCGTCAGCTTGAAGCATGTTGTTGTCTAATCCAGTCTGATCAAACACAGAGCTACCAATAAGAACATCGCTTATGTGTGTATTCACATTAGCAACGGCTTTCAAAACGCCTTTCCCAAGAAACCTGGATTTATCTCCATCTCTAAGTTCAACTGCTTCATACTTCCCGGTAGAAGCACCGGATGGCACTGCAGCTCTACCGATGATCCCTGAATCCAGAATTACTTCTACCTCAACGGTAGGATTTCCTCTAGAATCTAAAATTTGTCTTGCTTTTACATCTACAATAGTTGCCATATTTATTGTTGAAGGTTTAATAAATCTGAGTAGGCTCCTCTACAGCGGTCATAAGATCAATGAATTCATCAAATAGATAACTCGCATCATGAGGGCCAGGAGCAGCTTCAGGATGATATTGAATTGAATAAGCCTTTTTGTTTTTCACTCTTATTCCTTCAATAGTGTTATCGTTCAAATTTATATGTGTAATGGTGATTTTATCTTTATGCTGCTCTATAGCCTCTGGACTAACTCCAAATCCATGATTCTGAGAAGTGATTTCGCATTTACCGGATAAGAGGTTTTTAACTGGATGATTTATACCTCGATGCCCGTGATGCATTTTGTAGGTTGGAATGCCACATGCCTGAGCCAAAATTTGGTGCCCCAAACAGATTCCAAAAACTACGTTGTCTTCAGAAAGAAATTCTTTGACTGTTTCGATCGCATAAGTCATCGGCGCAGGATCTCCAGGACCATTACTTATAAAATAACCATCTGGATTCCAGGATTTCATTTCCTCGTAAGTTGTTTTAGCAGGAAAAACCCGAACAAGACAATCTCTTTTGGTAAAATTTCTCAGAATGTTTCTTTTGGTTCCTAAATCCAAAACGGCGACTTTGAATTTAGAATTAGGATCTCCCAACTCATAGATATCTTTGGAACTAACTTTCGACGCCAATTCCAAACCTTTCATACTGGGCACCTTAGCCAATTTTTTCTTCAATACATCCACATCCAACTCAATAGAGGATATCAGAGCATTCATGGCTCCCTTACTACGAATGTGTCTAACAACTGCCCTTGTATCTACATCCGAAATGCCTACCAAATTATTAGATTCAAAATAATCCTGTATTGCTTCATCCGCATTTAATCGAGAGTATTCATTCGTGAAATTTCGACAGACTAAGCCCGCAATTTTAATGGATTCTGATTCTTCTTCGACATGTTTGATGCCATAATTACCAATATGAGCATTTGTGGTTACCAAAATTTGTCCAAAATAAGATGGATCTGTAAATATCTCCTGATATCCAGTCATTCCAGTGTTAAAACAAATCTCACCAGTTGCTATTCCTCTAGCACCGGCCGCTTTGCCATAAAATACTGTTCCGTCTTCGAGAAGTAAAATCGCTTTGGTTGATGCGGAATTGTTCATTAATGAGAGAGTTGAATTTCAGCTGGGCAAAGATAGCATTAAATGAAAAACCAGTAATTAAATGTCCCTCATAAAAAAGAAAAAGGTGATCAGAAAATCTGATCACCTTTTATCGGTGTATTTTGCAATAGAAATATTATTCTTCTTCCTGTTTACTTTCAGCAGCAACAGTTACCGGAGCAGCTTTGGATCCAGAGGATTTTCCTCTTCTTCTTCGAGTTTTCTTTCTACCGGTTCCACCAGCCGTATAGTCCTTATTAAAATCAACAAGCTCTATCATAGCTGTTTCAGCTCCATCTCCTTTACGATATCCTGTTCTAATGATCCTGAGATATCCACCAGGTCTTTCTCCCACTGCGTCCGCAATAGGACCAAACAACTCAGTTATAATGTCATTATTCTGCAAATAACTGAATACCACCCTTCTACTATGCATGGTATTCTTCCGAGACTTGGTTATCAGTGGTTCAGCATATACCCGCAGGGCTTTTGCTTTCGCAAGAGTCGTATTGATTCTTTTGTGCCTAAAAAGAGCAATTGCCATATTACTGAGTGTAGCCTTTCTATGCGCAGTTTTCCTGCCTAGATGGTTAAACTTTTTTCCGTGTCTCATAATTCCAAAATTATCTTCGTATCACCTCCACTCAATGGGGCCAGTTAATACAATTATTTACAATATGTTATTATTCTTCGTCAAGTTGATATCGGGATAGATCCATTCCAAAGGTTAGGTTCTTGTCCTGAAGCAACTCTTCAATTTCGACTAAAGACTTTTTTCCAAAGTTTCTAAACTTTAGCAATTCGTGCATGTCGTATTTAACAAGCTCTCCTAAAGTATTTATTTTGGCAGCCTTTAGACAATTGTATGCTCGAACAGAGAGATCCAAATCTTCCAATGAAGTCTTGAGCAATTTTCTCATATGTAGAATATGCTCATCGACAATGTTTTCTTCTCTGCTCGATGCATCATCAAAGGTGATATTTTCATCAGTAATCAACATTAAATGTTGAATCATGATTCTCGACGCCTCCTTTATTGCTTCTTCAGGATGAATGGTGCCATCTGTCTTCAACTCTATCTCCAATTTCTCATAATCCGTTCTTTGCCCTACACGCGTATTGCTTACTTTGTAAGCAACATTCTTAATTGGTGTGTAGATGGAATCGATTGGAATTACGCCTAAAGGAGCGTCTTTGATACTGCTTTCATCTGCAGGTTGATATCCCCGACCTTTTGAAACCGTGAACTCCATCTCCAAACTAACAAAAGGCTCCATGCTGCATATTAGCAAGTCCGGATTCATAATTTTGAAGACGTTGGTGTGTTCCTCAATGTCACTAGCCCTAAATTCTTCTTTACCACTAATGGTTAGATAAATCTTTTCAGAAGTAATGTCTTCATCAGCGAGCAACTGTTTAAGTCTAACCTGCTTTAGATTGAGTATGATATCCACAACGTCCTCTACAACACCTTTGATGGTTGAATATTCATGCTCTATACCGGCAATTCTAACTGAAGAAATCGCAAATCCCTCAAGAGAGGATAGCAATATTCTTCTTAAACAATTTCCAACTGTCTGACCGAAACCTGGTTCCAATGGTTTAAACTCGAAAAGGCCTTCGAAATCCGTTGCCTTTTCCATGATAATTTTGTCCGGTTTCTGAAAGTTGAGAATACTCATATTTTAAATATTGAAGGAGTTAATGGATTTTGTAAGATTGAGTAAATTGTCGTATTACTTGGAGTATAATTCCACAATCAATTGTTCATTGAGTTTTTCTGGAATTTGTTCTCTCTCAGGATAGGCTATGAAAGATCCTTCCATAGTATCTCGATTAAAATCTAACCAAGCATAGTTTCTGACTTCAGACTTATTCTCTATGCTATCAGTAATCGCAATCATTCCTTTGGATCGTCCTCTTACCGCGATTTTATCACCTGGTCGCAAAGATGTTGATGGCACGTTGTTAATCGTTCCATTGATAGTTATGTGCTTGTGTGAAACTAATTGTCTCGCAGCTCTTCTTGTTGGTGCAATACCTAGGCGGTATACTGTATTATCCAATCTAGTCTCTAGAAGTTTCAATAGGTTTTCTCCGGTATTACCACCTTTTCTATTGGCCCTTTCAAAAATATTACGGAATTGTCTTTCAAGAATTCCATAAATATATTTCGCCTTTTGTTTTTCCATCAGTTGCAATGCATAACCTGCTTTCTGCTTTCTCCTTCGGCTATTACCATGCTGACCGGGTGGATATTTTCTTCTTTCAAAAGATTTATCGAAGCCAAAAATGGCTTCTCCAAATGCTCTCGCTTTCTTCGTTCTAGGTCCAGTATATCTTGCCATTGTATATTCTTAGCTCTAAATAATTCTTTTAAACACGTCTTTTCTTTGGAGGACGGCAACCATTATGAGGGATCGGAGTAACATCCTTAATTCTGGCAATCTTAATTCCAGTATTATCGATGGCACGAATTGCAGCTTCTCTTCCAGAACCTGGCCCCTTAACCAGAACTGTTGCAGATCTCATTCCTGCGTCATATGCTACCTGAGCAGCTTCTCCCGCTGCCATCTGGGCTGCAAAAGGTGTATTCTTCTTAGATCCTCTAAAACCAGCTTTACCTGCGGAGGCCCATGAAATTACTTGACCTTGTTTATTGGTAAGTGAAATTATGATATTATTAAATGAAGCTTTTATGTACACCAATCCTTCTGGTTCTACATTCACTTTGCGCTTCTTGCCTTTGCTCGCTTTTGCCATAATGTTCTTTAGGTCTACCGATTATTACTTCGTTGCTTTCTTCTTATTAGCAACTGTTTTTCTTTTTCCTTTTCTTGTACGTGCATTGGTCTTGGTCCGTTGGCCTCTTAGAGGCAATCCCTTACGATGTCTGAGACCACGGTAACACCCAATGTCCATCAAACGTTTGATGTTCATTTGGACTTCGGATCTTAGTTCTCCTTCAACCTTGTAAGTGTCTCCTAAGTGACGAACTATGCTATTGATATTGTCATCAGACCAGTTCATCACTTTTACACTATGATCGATACCAGCTGCATCCAAAATCTTACTAGCTCTGGTAGGACCTATTCCATAGATATATGTCAAACCAACAACTCCTCGCTTGTTTTTTGGTAAGTCTACTCCTGCTATTCTTGCCATAACTTATCCTTGACGTTGTTTAAATTTTGGATTCTTCTTGTTAATCACATAGAGCTTGCCCTTTCTTCGGACAATCTTGCAATCCGCAGATCTTTTTTTTACTGACGCTCTTACTTTCATAATTCAGTCTATTAAAAAAGGCCTTTGGCCTCTTTGATTTCTATTTATATCTATATGTAATTCGCCCTCTTGTAAGATCATAAGGTGACATTTCAACTGCCACTTTATCTCCAGGTAGAATTCTGATATAGTGCATTCGCATTTTACCAGAAATCGTTGCCAATATTACATGATCATTTTCAAGACGTACTCTAAACATCGCATTTGACAACGCTTCTTCTATAGTTCCGTCTTGTTTAATTAAGTCCTGTTTCGCCATATTTTAATTTTGGGTGTGCAAATATCTCACTTTTTAATGAAACTTGCTTTACGTTTGGATTGTTTTTAATTCCTTCCAAAACGTATTCATGTGTAGATAATATATCTGCTTCCCCTTTCCTTACAGCAACTGTATGTTCGTAATGCGCTGAAGGCTCATGATCTTTGGTAATGATAGTCCATCCATCATCTGCCTGGCGGATATATCTTTTACCCTGATTGATCATTGGTTCTATAGCGATAACTAATCCTTCTTTAAGGATTATCCCTCTTCCTCGTTTACCATAATTGGGTACCTCAGGAGCTTCGTGTAAGGCTTTTCCAATTCCATGACCGACTAATTCCCTGACGACACCATATTCATTCTCACGTTCGGTATATTCCTGAATCGCAAAACCGATGTCTCCCAATCGATTTCCCTCCACAGCCTTTTCAATGCCCATGTAAAGGGATGTATAAGTCACTCGCAGCAATTCCATAGTATCCTCAGCAACATCACCAACCGCAAACGTAAAGGCTGCATCTCCAAAGTAAGAGTTCACATATGAACCACAATCTATAGAAACAATATCCCCATCTTCAAAAGCTTGGTCATTCGGAATTCCATGAACAACCGCCTCGTTTTTTGAAATACATAGCGTACTTGGAAAACCATTATAACCCTTGAAGCCTGGAACGGCATTATAGTCTCGAATGATTTCTTCAGCTTCTTTATCTAATTCTTTTCCTGTGATTCCAGGACGGATTCGGGTTGCGCAATGCCCCAGCACTTTGCTTACGATTAAACAACTCTGTCTAATTAATTCAATTTCTTCATCTGTCTTATAGAAGATCATAATTAACAAACTGAATTAATAGCCATTGGTTCTAATTTTCAAATTTCGCTTCTAGCTTACATAGAAGCACCGATGCCTTGAACGCCTCCTCTACTCTTCAATCTTCCAGATTTCACAAGACCATCATATTTTCTCATCAGTAAGTAGCTCTCTATTTGTTGTAAGGTATCCAAAACTACTGCCACAAGAATTAACAGTGATGTACCTCCAAAAAACAAAGCAAAAGCAGTATTTGCGCCAAAAGCAGCGGCAAATGCCGGCATTATTGAAATAAGTCCTAAAAAGATAGAGCCTGGCAAAGTTATCCTTGTAACTGTAGAGTCTAAAAAGTCTGCAGTTGGTTTTCCCGGCTTTATTCCTGGGATAAAAGCGTTTTGCCTTTTCAAATACTCAGCTTGTTGTTGAGGATTTACCAAAAGTGCAGTATAGATATATGTGAAGACCACAACTAGTAAGAAGTAAATTACATTGTATGGTCCGGATGTAAAATCAGAAAGACTTCGAAGAAATCCTGAAACCTCATTTCCTGAAGTCCCAGCGATAAACTGTGCGATCTGTGCAGGAATAAACATTAGTGCCTGAGCAAATATAATTGGCATAACACCCGCTGCATTTACCTTAATTGGAAGATAATCTCTAGCAGAGGCAGCCGGCATCTGACTTGACCCCCTGCCCACCATTCGTTTGGCAAATTGAAGTGGAACGCGTCTAACTCCTTGTACAATCAGCACAGTAGCCATCATCACCATGAATAACGCGACAAGCTCAAGAATGAACACAAAGAGACCTCCGCCACCACCCTGAAACTTTAATTGAAACTCTCCTATCAAAGATGACGGTAAACTAGCGATGATACCTACAGTTATCAATATTGAAACACCATTACCAATTCCTTTATCCGTAATTCTTTCGCCTAACCACATGGCAAACATAGTTCCTGTCATCAGGATGATAGTATTACTCAAAAAGAATATTCCTTGTGGTATAGAAGGATCCACAGCTCCCTGACTCACAAGATAGGTCAGATAAGCACTACCTTGAACAAGCGTAATAGCTACAGTAAGTAATCTTGTTATTTGATTTAACTTCTTTCTTCCAGATTCTCCTTCACGTTGTTGCAGTTTTTGAAAATAAGGGACCGCAAATCCCAACAACTGTACAATGATGGAGGCCGTTATATACGGCATGATACCCAAAGCCATTATTGAAGCATTCGCAAAGGCGCCTCCGGCAAACATATTGATCAATCCTAAAAGGTCTCCGGGATTACCGCTACCAAAGGAATCTTTCAGCACCTGTGGAATCACTCCTGGCAAGACAATATATGAACCAATCCTGTATACCAAAAGCAACAAGAGTGTAAAAGTGATACGCTCTCTAAGTTCCTTTATACTCCAAATATTCTTTAATGTATCAATAAATTTTTTCATCAGTAATCAGTAAGTTTTTAAAGGACATTAGCAGAGCCACCGAGCTTTTCAATCGCTTCCTTCGCTGATGCTGAATAAGCGTGAACGGTTACATCTAATTTGGACTTTAACTCTCCTCCACCGAGAATTTTGACTTTGTCCGTTTTCTTGATGAGTCCATTAGATAGTAGCACTTCTATATCAATTGCTTTCAAATTGTACTTTTCAGAAATTTTATAAAGGTCTTCCAGATTTATACCTTTGTAAGAAACCTTATTGATATTCTTAAATCCTCTTTTGGGAAGTCTCATCTGTAAAGGCATCTGACCACCTTCAAAATGACGTTTTCTTTTAAATCCCGATCTGGATTTGGCACCTTTATGACCTCTGGTAGAAGTGCCACCATGACCTGAGCCTTGACCTCTGGCAATTCTTTTTCTCTTTTTTGTTGCTCCCTTTGCAGGTTTTAAACTATGTAATTCCATACCTATGAAATGATGGCTTCGAACAATTATTCTACGAAGAGAATAGTCTATTGTTCTACGTTAATAAGATGGTTAACTTTTGCAATCATGCCTAATACCTGAGGAGATGTCTCTTTCTCTACTGTAGCATTGATCCTGCGCAATCCCAGAGCTTCAAGCGTAGCTTTCTGCTTCTTAGTAGCTCCGATTTTACTCCTTACCTGAGTGATTTTAATCTTTGCCATGGTCTTAACCGTTAAAAACTTTTTCTAATGAAATATTTCTTTGCCTGGCAATGGTTAATGGACTTCTAAGTTTTAAAAGCGCATCAATAGTTGCTTTGACAACGTTGTGCGGATTTGAAGACCCCATTGATTTTGCCAAGACATTATGCACTCCTGCAGCTTCTAAAACTGCTCTCATTGCACCTCCGGCAATCACACCTGTTCCTTCTGAAGCCGGTTTTATTAGCACCCGACCTGCGTCATATTTTCCTTTCTGTTCATGAGGAATTGTGCCTTTGTAAACAGGTACTTTGACTAAGCTTTTCTTCGCGTCATCAACAGCTTTTGCAATTGCTTCTGACACATCTCTAGCTTTACCTAAACCGTGTCCGACAGTACCATTTTCATCACCAACAACGACTATGGCCGCAAAACTAAATGTACGTCCACCTTTAGTCACTTTAGCAACCCTGTTGAGCGATACAAGTGTATCTTTTAACTCGGTTTCAGTAGCGCTTATTCTTGAATCAGATTTTCTTGCCATTATTGATATTTTAAAAATTTAATCCATTTTCACGAGCCCCTTCTGCTAAAGATTTGACCCTTCCATGATAGAGATATCCGCCTCGATCGAAAACAACAGTTTCAATTTCAGCTCTTTTTGCTTTGTCTGCAATCATCTTACCCACTTCTACTGCCCTTTCCGCCTTGTTTCCACCCTTGACGGAATCGTCCTTACTTGAAGCCGAAGCCAAGGTAATTCCATTAAGATCGTCTATAAGTTGGCAATAGATATCCTTATTGCTGCGATATACTACAAGCCGCGGTCTTTCTGCGGTACCTTTGATTCTCTTTCGAATCCTTTTATGGATTCTTGAACGTTTGTTTTCTTTCGATAAACTCATAACTGTATATATAATTATCCTGCTGTCTTACCAGCCTTTCTTCTTATCTCTTCGCCTTTGTATCTTACACCTTTTCCTTTATATGGTTCAGGCTTTCTAAATGATCTAATTTTCGCAGCAACCTGTCCTACTAGTTGCTTATCAATTCCGGAAATCTTCACCAATGGTGCCTTTCCTTTTTCCATTTGCGTCTCTATAGTCAAATCATCTGGCAAATAGAAATAAACAGGGTGAGAATAACCTAACATCAACTCTAGCAATTGTCCTTGGTTAGATGCTCTAAATCCAACACCATAGAGCTCTAGTTCTTTGGAAAAGCCCTCAGTTACACCTACCACACAATTATATAATAGTGATCGATACAGGCCGTGCATGGCTCTATGTCTTTTCTGGTCCGTTGGCCGTGATACGGTCAAAACTCCATCTTCTATTTTAACCTCTATATCTGGATCTATCTGCTGATGCAAAGTTCCCTTGGCACCTTTGACGGTAACCAAATTACTTGGGCTTACTGTCACTTCAACTCCACTAGGCAGATTTATCGGTGCGTTTCCAATTCTAGACATATTCTTTTTCTTTTGAGCTCAAACATTAATAGACAAAACAAAGCAACTCGCCCCCTACATTTTCTTGTCTTGCCTTTTTATCTGTCATCAATCCTCTTGATGTAGATACAATTCCTATACCCAAGCCGTTAATTACTCTTGGTATCTCTGTTGATCCTACATATTTTCTGAGACCAGGCCTACTTACTCTTTGCAACTTGCGAATTACAGGTATTTTGTTTCTATCATACTTCAATGCGATTGAGATAATACCTTGTTTGCCTGCAGCATCATCAAACTTATACTTCAAGATATATCCTTGATCATATAATATCTCCGTAATTTCTTTCTTCAAATTTGAAGCTGGAATTTCAACAATTCTGTGCCCAGCTTGCTGAGCATTTCTTATTCTTGTTAAGTAGTCCGCTATAGGGTCAGTTACTGCCATTTTCTTTATCTCTTTAGTACTTATAGTCTTATTACCAACTAGCTTTGGTAACACCCGGTATCTTTCCGGCCAAAGCCATTTTTCTAAATGCAACTCTCGAAACACCGAACATTCTCATATATCCTTTGGGTCTGCCAGTTAGCATACATCTATTTTTCAACCTAACAGGAGAAGAATTTTTAGGTAATTTATCTAAAGCTTCATAGTCTCCTGCTTCCTTGAGTTGTTTTCTCTTTTCTGCGTATTTGGCGACCATTCTTTCTCTTTTGGCCTGTCTCGCTATAATTGATTTTTTAGACATAGATCAATTAATTTCTTTGATTCTTAAATGGTAATCCTAATTCCTTCAATAATTCATAAGCCTCAGCATCAGTTCTCGCTGAAGTAACAATAGTAATGTCCATTCCAGTAATCTTATTGACTTTATCAATATTGATTTCAGGAAATATGATTTGTTCAGAAACGCCAATGGAATAATTTCCCCTACCGTCAAAACTTTTGGTATTAATGCCTCTAAAGTCACGTACACGTGGAAGTGCGACCGAAATGAATCTATCTAAGAACTCGTACATCATATTATCTCGCAATGTAACTCTCGCGCCAATCACCATTCCATCTCTCAATTTGAAATTCGAAACAGATTTTTTCGATTTACAAGGCACTGCTTTTTGCCCAGCTATAATGGTCAATTCCTGAATAGCCACGTCTGCCAATTTCTTATCCTGAGTCGCACCCCCAACACCCCTGTTGATACAAATCTTCTCAATACGGGGAACCTGCATAATGGACTTGTACTGAAATTGCTCTTTCAGCTTAGGAACTATATCCTCTCTATATTTAGATTTTAATCTTGGTGTATAACTCATGACTTAATTGTTTCTCCAGAACTTTTTGAATATCTCACGATTTTCCCATCCTCAATTCTTCTGCCTACTCTTGTCGGATCACCTGTTTTGGGATCGATGAGTTTGACGTTGGACACATGAACAGGAGCTGCGACTTCTATGATGCCACCGGGATTGTCATTGGTTGGTTTCTGATGCTTTTTTACCAAGTTAACACCTTCAACAACAACTCTATTCTTTGAAGGAAAAACTTCAAGGATCTCTCCTTTTTTTCCTTTGTTGTCACCTGCAATCATTATCACCTGATCGCCTTTTTTGACTTTTAATTTTGGTTGAAATCTCTTTCTTGCCATGGTGCTAATATTAAAGTACTTCGGGTGCTAGTGATACTATTCTCATGAAATCTCTATCTCTTAATTCTCGAGCTACTGGTCCGAAAATTCGTGTACCTCGTGGTTCGTCTTGAGGGTTAAGGAGAACTGCGGCATTGTCGTCAAATCTTATGTAAGAACCATCAGGTCTTCTAATTTCCTTTTTCGTTCTTACCACAACAGCTCTTGAAACCGTTCCTTTTTTGATGCCTCCTGGACTGGAACTCTTGACGGAAACAATAATGATATCTCCAATTGAGGCATATCTTCTTTTGGATCCTCCCAATACCCTTATGCAGAGCACTTCTTTGGCACCACTATTATCTGCTACATTCAATCTAGACTCTTGCTGTATCATTACTTCTTATTGCTAATCGTTATCAATTACTTAGCCCTTTCGATAATTTCAACTAATCTCCATCTCTTATTCTTACTCAAAGGCCTTGTTTCCATAATGCGTACTAGATCACCCACATTACATTCGTTCTTTTCGTCATGTACCACAAATTTCTTGGTAGACTTCACGAATTTTCCGTAAATCGGGTGTTTAATCCTTCTCTGAATGACAATCGTAACAGACTTGTCCATCTTGTTGGAGGATACAATACCTACTCTCTGCTTTCTAAGATTCTTAGTTTCCATTAATTCAATTGAAAGATTTGCTATTCTATTTCTTTCTTCGAGCTATTATTTTATCCCTTTTGGCCAATTGGGCCTCGGTATAATTCCCTATTTCTCTTTTTCTAATTTCCGTATTGATTCTTGCAATATCTCTACGTACCTCCCTGAGGACCAATGGATTATCTAATCCTCTTACTGCGTGATCAAATTTCAATTTTTGATAATTAGTCTTTGTCTCTTTTAATTCGTTTATCAAGTCCTGATCCGAATACCCTTGTAATTCCAAAAACTTATTACTTGCCATATCGCTTTAATTTTTAAATACTAGAGACTAATTATTCAACATAGTCCTTTCGCACAACAACTTTAGTCAAAACAGGTAGTTTCTGCGCAGCCAGCCTTAGAGCTTCCGATGCTACTTCCTGACTGACACCATCCATTTCGAAAAGAATTCTGCCCGGCTTTATCGAAGCCACATAATGATCTAAAGCTCCTTTTCCTTTACCCATTCGTACCTCCAAAGGTTTAGCGGTTATTGGTTTGTCTGGAAATATGCGAATCCAAACCTGACCTTGCCTCTGCATATATCTTGTCATTGCGATACGAGCGGACTCTATCTGTCTGCTTGTTAGTCGACCCATTTCCAATGATTTCAGCCCAAATGATCCAAATGCGATAGTGCTACCTCTGTGCGCGAGACCTTTGATTCTTCCTTTCTGCTGTTTTCTATATTTCGTCCTTTTTGGCTGTAACATTTTCCCTGTTTTTAACTAAAATATCTCCTATTTAGGGGCCTTTCCGAAAAAGCTCGGCAAAGGTACGCCTTTTTTAATTATTCCGCTAACGTCTTTGTTGTCTTCCACCACGACCTCTTCCGCCACGACCTCTACCACCACGACCTCTTCCTTTTTGTTCGATTCCTACATCTGGCGATAAATCCCGTTTACCGAGAACCTCTCCTTTGAAGATCCATACTTTGACTCCAATTTTACCATAGATCGTCTGTGCCTCAGTCAGAGCGTAATCAATATCCGCTCTGAAGGTATGAAGTGGAGTTCTTCCTTCCTTATATTCTTCAGATCTGGCCATTTCCGCACCATTCAATCTCCCGGATATTCTGACTTTGATTCCACCTGCTCCAGCTCTCATGGTTGACTGAATAGCCATTTTTATGGCTCTTCTATAATTAATTCTGGCTTCTATTTGCTTGGCAACGGATTCTCCAACGATATGGGCATCCAACTCAGGCTTCCGTATTTCTATGATATTGATCTGAACCTCCATGCCGGTCAGCTTTCGAAGTTCTTCTCTGATCAAATCAACTTCCTGTCCACCTTTGCCAATGATTATTCCGGGTCTTGAAGTATGGATAGTCACAGTGATTCTCTTCAGAGTGCGCTCAATAACAATTTTGGCGATTCCACCTTTTTGAATTCTGGCTTTTAGATATCGTCTGATTTTTTCATCTTCAACAACCTTAGCTGCCATATCTTTTTTCGTGGCAAACCAGTTAGAATCCCATCCTTTGATGATTCCTAATCTATTCCCTATTGGATTTGTTTTTTGACCCATAAAACCTTTATAGTATGGTTATAATATTTTTTATTCTTCTTCTTCGCTGAGCCCCTCTATGGCAATAGTGTTCTCAACTATCAAAGTGACATGATTTTGACGTTTTCTAATTCTATGAGCTCTTCCCTGGGGTGCAGGTCGGAATCTCTTAAGCGCACTTCCTTCGTCAACTAGTGCTTTGGAAATTACCAAACCATAGTCGTCAGCATTGTAAGCCATATTGAGCTTGTTCTCCCAATTAGAAATTGCTGACAACAACAGTTTCTCCAGCCATATACTGGATTCCTTATTGGTAAACTTCAAAATGTCCAGTGCATCATCTACATCTTTACCTCTAATGTTGTTTACAACTAACCGCATCTTACGGGCTGACATTGGTATGTTTCTAAGTTTAGCTACTGCCTTCATCTTCTGTATTGCTTAAGTCCTGGATAATCTATGCGACGCACCAGTTAAATTTCATTTTATCTATTTCCAGAATGTCCTCTAAAACTTCTAGTCGGCGCAAACTCACCTAATTTGTGCCCTACCATTGTTTCTGTGACGAATACAGGAACAAAGGTTTTTCCATTATGCACAGCGATTGTTTCACCAACCATGTCCGGGATAATCATTGACGCCCTGGACCAGGTCTTGATTACTGTTTTTTTGTTGGTCTCTTTTGCTTTTTCTACCTTCTTAAGAAGTTTATGAAAAACATAAGGTCCTTTTTTTATTGATCTAGCCATATCGTGGTTGCTATCCTTTTATTATTTCTTTCGTTTATTTATGATCAATTTGGTAGAATTCTTTTTCGGATTTCTAGTCTTTTGACCTTTCGCCATAATACCAGTTCGTGACCGAGGATGACCTCCGGAAGCTCTACCTTCACCACCTCCCATCGGGTGATCCACAGGATTCATCGCCACACCTCTAGTTCTAGGTCTTCTACCTAACCATCGCTTACGACCTGCTTTACCAAGAACCTGCAGACCATGATCAGGGTTAGAAGTTGCTCCAATCGTCGCTCTGCATGATGCAAGAATTCTTCGAACTTCTCCAGAAGGCAGTTTGATAATTGCATACTTACCTTCAATACCCATCAAGGTAGCACTCGTGCCAGCACTTCTTGCCAGGGCCGCACCTCGGCCTGGGGTCATCTCAATTGCATGTATCGTTGTACCCACTGGTATTTGAGACAAGATCATAGTATGCCCTGTTATCGGCTTAGCCTTTGGTCCGGACATAATTGAATCTCCTACTTTCAGACTATTGGGCGCAATGATATATCTTTTCTCACCATCAGTATATTGAACCAAAGCTATGAAAGCAGATCTGTTTGGATCATATTCTATCGTCTTCACTTCTGCACTCATCCCATCCTTCATTCTCTTGAAATCAATAATTCTGTATTTCTTTTTGTGTCCTCCACCACGGTATCGTACCGTCATTCTACCAGAATTATTTCTTCCTCCAGATTTTTTGATCGGCGCCGTCAAGCTCTTTTCAGGCTTATTAGTGGTAACCTCACTATAGGCGTTACCTACGCGAGCCCTTAGTCCGGGGGTTACTGGTTTAAATTTCTTTAAAGGCATAATGCTTTGTCTTTAAAACTTTATATATCACCGAAGAAGTCAATTTCTTCTCCTTCTAATAACTTCACAATAGCTTTCTTATAAGAAGATACTTTACCCTTCACCATTCCGGATTTTGTATTTCTCGTCTTTAATTTGCCTGGTGTACGCAGTGTCCTTACCGAATCCACACTCACACCATACATTGCCTCAACCGCCTTTCTTATTTCTACCTTATTGGCTGTTTTAGCAACCATAAATGTATACTGATTCAAATCTTCTGAAAGCGTTTCTGCTTTCTCAGAAATGATTGGCTTTAATAGAATTGCATTTGACATTTCCAGGTCTTGTTTTATTACTTACAATTATCAACAAGTGCAGCTATGGCACCTTCCTGAATAATAATTGTATTTGCATTTAATAAATCATATGTATTGACGTCGGTTGCACTACTTACCTTTGTTTTGGGTAAGTTTCTGCTTGACAGATGTAATACCTTGTCAACTTCAGAAGTCACCATAATGGTCTTCGTAGCGTCGGTCAGTTTAGAAACTATTCCAGCATACTCTGCAGTCTTAGGAGCTTCAAGGGTAAAATCCTCAACTATTAGCACATTTCCTCCTGCCACTTTTGATGACAACGCAGATCTTCTAGCCAACCTCCTCACTTTCTTATTCATTTGCTGGGTGTAGTCTCTGGGCCTTGGGCCAAATATTCTTCCCCCACTTCGGAAAATAGGATTCTTAATATCACCAGCTCTTGCTGTACCGGTTCCTTTTTGTCGCTTTATCTTTCTTGTGGATCCTTTTATTTCTCCACGTTCTTTCGTTTTATGCGTACCCTGTCTTTGATTAGCGAGGTAC
>JAHHJQ010000059.1 GCA_018680005.1 Bacteroidia bacterium
GGGGTATAAGATTCAAAATCAAAGTGATCGATTTTTCGCTGATCCAAGTTCCGTATCGATTGAGGTAAATTTTGGCAGGTAATTAATGGATGTATCGAATAATGTGATATTGATTGTCGGAGCAATGGCGCAAGTCTTTTTTGCAGGACGATCTATTACTCAGTGGTGGGTTTCTGAAAAAGCTGGGGAAATAATGTCTCCAACATGGTTTTGGGGATTTAGTCTGATCGGATCCATCTTCTTTTTTGTATACGGTGTGCTCCGCCTGGACCTGGCCATTGTCCTGGGCCAATTTCTCAATTTTTATATATACTGCAGAAATCTCTATTTCAAAGGAGCATGGGACGCTTTTCCCAAGGTGATACGCCTATTCATTTTGTTCATTCCGTTCTTTATCCTTGGATATCTCTTTATGTATTATCCCGATGCGTTTAAGACCGTATTCGTCAATAAGGACATAGGTTTGGGATTGTTAATTCTGGGCATGTTAGGGTACCTGCTATTCACCTTTAGATTTATCTATCAGTGGTTCATCTCGGAAAAACTCCAACAGTCCAAATTACCGGTTGGATTTTTTGTAATTAGTATTATTGGCAGCTTAATGATCCTTGTCTATGGTGCATTTCGAAAGGACATTATCCTCTTGATTGGCTATACTGGAGGTATGACCCTTTATATTCGTAATCTAATGATCAATTATTCCAAGCCGATTAGAAAGTCTTAGCGATTACCAAAACTCAGAATTAAATACTAATAATTACAGTATTGAACAGACAATACCAAATAATAAGTTGAATTATTTTTTTAAGTAAAATTATATTCTGATCAATGTAGGTGGTTCATTTTGATAAAGTGCTGAAAATATCGTAATTTTGAAATGTACTAAAAGGGGATCTTATGGCTCAGGTAGAATTGATCATGCCCAAGATGGGAGAAAGTATCATGGAAGCTACGATACTTCAATGGGTCAAAAAAGTAGGAGAGAAGATAGAACTGGATGAAACAGTCTTGGAGATCAGTACGGACAAAGTAGATTCCGAAGTTCCCTCTCCAGTTGAAGGCAAACTGGTCAAGATTTTATATCAGGAGAACGATGTTGTTGCGATTGGACAACCTGTTGCAATTATTGAAGCAGAAGGAGTCGAGGATCATCGCACTCAACCGTTAGTCATTGAAGAAATTGAAGCCGCTGCCTCATCGCCCAAAGAAACAATGGTTGAGATACCAAAGTCAACAGCAAATCCCTCATATTCTGCAGAACCTCAGAAATCCAATGGTTCCGGTTCCGAAGTTTTCTATTCACCACTGGTGAGAAATATGGCTAAGAAAGAAGGAATTTCGAATGAGGAACTAGACGGCATTGAGGGTACAGGAAAGGACGGCCGGGTTACCAAGAAAGATATGCGGGCCTATATAACGAACAGGAAGAATCTGAAGAAGCCAACTTCCGAGGTACAGACGAAACCAACAAAGCCTCCTACTCCCGAAACTGAAACCACTCCTACAATTCAATATTCAGAACCAAGTGATAATGTTGAAATAGTAGAGATGGACAGAATGCGAAAATTGATTGCCAAGCATATGGTTGAATCAAAACGCACATCTCCGCATGTTACCTCTTTTATAGAGGTTGATGTAACGCCAATTGTAGAATGGAGAAATGGGATTAAGAATGATTTTTTAGGCAAATATGGTCAGAAGATTACATTCACTCCGGTCTTTATCGATGCTGTCGTGAAGGGTATCCAGGCATATCCAAGAATCAATTGCTCCGTCGAAGGAGACAATATTGTCCTTAAGAAATATGTCAATATCGGTATGGCTACAGCCATGGAGAGCGGCAATTTGATAGTACCAGTGATCAAAAATGCTGATTACCTTAATCTAGTAGGTCTGGCTAAAACAGTCAATGATTTAGCTGCTCGGGCAAGGGCAAATGAACTTAACCCTGACGAAATTCAAGGCGGCACTTTTACACTTACCAATGTTGGAACATTTGGTAGCATGATGGGTACTCCTATTATTAATCAACCGCAAGTGGCCATTCTCGCGGTTGGGGCAATACGTAAAAAGCCGGTAGTCCTTGAAACCGAAAATGGCGATGTCATTGGCATAAGACATATGATGATCATGTCGTTATCATATGACCATAGAGTAGTTGATGGATCATTGGGTAGTATGTTCTTAAAGAAAGTAGCGGATATCCTTGAAGCATTCCAGCCACCTCAAGAAATTTAATTCTGTTCTGCTCAGCTACCTTTGGTAATTAGTATTATTGCATTCTCATAATTTTGCGATGCCGAGGTTTTTAGCAATTATAATATTTTCCCTATTTCCGTTTCTTGGTTTATTTGGTCAGGGAAACCTGCTTAAAGAAGCCGATAAGCTCTTTCAATCTGGTCAATACGAAAGAGCACTGAATTCATATCTATCTTATAATAGAAGTCGTCCCGGAGAAGAAATTGTTCTGTCTCGTATCGGGATATGTTACTATGAGACTAATAACATGGCTGCTGCCAGGCAATCTCTCCAGGCAGCGATTGCCACCTCCAAAAAACCAAATACTACCGCGCATTTATATCTTGCCAAGAGTCATCATGCCGATGGAGATTTCTTCAACGCGGCAGCTAATTATAAGACCTTCTTAAAGATTATAAAAGAGGATGATCCTTTGCGAGATCATGTACGTGATGCAATTAAGAGATGTGGGTCAGGAATAAGGAATCAGGCGGTCAAAGCCAACGCAATTGTGGAGAATATTGGAAGTACTATCAACTCAAATGAAGATAATCATGGTGCGGTCCTTAGTCCTAATTATGACGACCGTATATATTTTTCCTCGGCAAAATGGCAAACGGCTGGTAAGTCTCAATCCGATATCTATATAGCTTCTTTGGTCAATGGTACTTGGTCGGATGTCAGACCCTTAGATCCATTGAATACGGCCGATGATGATCGGATCCTGGATTTCAATGAAGACGGCCAGGCATTGATATATTGGAGAGGAAAGAATTCATTTAGTGGCGATATCATGGTGGATACCTTTTCCAGAGATGGTTTTGAAAGACGAGGTTATTTCAAGAGCCCCATAAATGCAAGTTCGGGTGATGGCGGTGCTTTTATGTTTAACGACACCACATTGTTATTTCATAGTTATCGGACTGGAGGATATGGGGGTGCAGATCTTTATTTTTCTATTTATCGACAAGGTGAATGGTCTAAAGCACAAAACTTTGGTCCTGAGATTAATTCGTCTTATGATGAGATGGCCCCATTTCTTTCCAATGATGGATCTGTACTATATTTTTCCTCTAATAACACCAGTTCCATCGGTGGTTTTGACTTATTTAAGTCCACGTTTGAATTAGGGAAAAGGCAATGGGCAACGCCTTCCAATCTAGGTGTTCCAATCAACAGTGGTAAGAATGATACGCATCTCAGAATTGATAAAAAAGGCCTTAAAGGTTATCTAACTTCAGATAGACCACAAAGCCTTGGCAAACGAGATATTTTTGTGATATATTTCAAAAATTATCTTCCCGAACAACAATCAGAAAATGTAATCGCTTCTCTGGTCCCGTCGCTAGACTCCAAAATTTCACTTCCAGAATCAGGAAATCCGCAAGGCACGGTTGCTTTTGATGATAGTCAAATAAAAAATTATCAGCTTGCTCCCCTTTATTATGATGAAAATGACAAAATCATTGATCCGGCCAATATCGCTAGTCTAAGTGAAGCTTTAAAAATCATGAAACAGCATCCGACGGTTTCTCTGGATGTTATCGGAGGTAGTGATATTGGTGCGGCAGTAGAATTTGATTTATACTTTTCTATAAAAAGAGCGGAGGATGTCGCAAACTATCTTATTCAGAATGGGATAAGTTCTGAGAGGATAATTGCGAGAGGATGTGGTCATAACTATCCTGTTGTACGTCATACCATCAATGGTCAACCAGTGCTAATTGCTAAAAAACTGAATAGAAGAGTTGATCTACAATTTAAAAATCTGAATGGTCTTCCTTTAAAGGTGGAGCGACAAGCTCCACAGATTAATAATTCTACTTTGGAACTGAGGGGCATCAAAATATTAGAAAATCACACTCGAGGATTAAGTTATCGGGTCAGGATTGCACTTACAGATAATATGTATAATGGTGAGATAATCTCAGAATATCCTGACCCCATGATTGATAAATCCATGGATCAAGATAAATACAGGTATACAGTGGGATTATACAATACTTACCAATCCGCCCAATTCATGAAAAACGATCTTATCAAGAAGGGCATAACAGACGTGGCTGTCATCGCCTTTGTCAATGGCAATGAGGTGGATAAGGATGCTGCGCTAGAGTTGGTGGATAACTATCCTGATCTAGTGCATTTTCTGGTTAACGAGTGATTTTTTCCGCTGGGGTTTTTGGTAAAGATTATATTTCCGAAGGCCAGTCTTCTGTAAAAAATGTTTGCATGACACCCAAAGTACCCCAAGACCATATTTTGCACTACGTTGAAAATTAATGGATGAAGCCTCTTCAAAATATTTTGTTGGGCAGGTAATTTCGCCAATATCAAATCCGTGATAGATGATTTGTGATAGCATCTGGTTATCAAATATGAAATCATCACTATTCGTATCGAAGCTGATGCTGTCTAACACCTTACGATCAAAAGCTCGGTATCCTGTGTGATATTCTGACAATTTGTACCCTACCATCAAGTTTTGCACAAGTGTGAGGAATCGATTGGCGATATACTTATAGAGAGGCATACCTCCTTTAAGCGCTCCGACACCCAAAATTCGAGATCCCAATACAACCGGATACAATCCTTCGGCTATGATATGTACCATTGGTTTTATCAAGAGTGGAGTATATTGATAATCAGGGTGGACCATCACTATAATATCACCGCCTAATTCAAGAGCCTTATTGTACAATGACTTTTGATTTGCCCCGTATCCCTTATTATTCAAATGTTGAATGATATGTGGGATATTGAGGGATTGCGCGATGGCGACGGTATCATCACCACTGGCATCATCACATAATATTAGTTCGTCAACGATATCGGGAATTTCCTTAATGGTTTTGGCCAAAGTAGCCGCCGCATTGTATGCGGGTAGAACAATAATTACCTTTTTTCCTTTATACATAATCGACCTTAATTGGGGTAATTCAGGTTAATTTACGTCATTTGCCCATCATTGATTCACTTAGAAAGACTCTGGAATGAAACTAGCGAAGAAAATATTAATTGGAATAATAGCCCTGATATTGCTGCTGTTCATTGCTGGAGTAGTTTTTATCAAAAGCAAAAACCAACCACTTCCCGTTGGTTCCAACCCGGAAGTAGCAGATCAGCTAGCCAATGATATGCTGGTTGCTTTGGACAAACCAGGTTTTGATAGCACTCATTATATAAAATGGGATTTTGCCGGCAGAAATCAGTATGTCTGGGATAAAGTGAAAAATTATGCAGAAATCACAATGGGTTACGATATCGTGTTGCTGAATCTCAATGAAATTACGGGCAAAGCCTATAACCGTGGAATTGAAATAGTGGGTCCTGCCAAAGATGAATTGATTCAAAAAGCGTGGACGAACTGGTGTAATGATTCTTTTTGGCTAATTGCACCGTACAAAGTATTTGATCCAGGTACAAATCGGTCCATTGTGGATCTGGAAGACGGCAAAAAAGGATTGCTGGTATCCTATGCCTCAGGAGGAGTTACGCCAGGGGACAGCTACTTGTGGATTTTAAATTCTAATAATGTTCCTGGACAATGGAAGATGTGGGTTTCGAATATTCCATGGGGAGGTGCAGTGAGTACATGGGAGGATTGGATAACTTTATATAGTGGTGCCAAGATTGCTACAAAACATAATCTGGGTATCATCCAGGTAATTATTTCGGATTTAATGGCTGGTGAAGATCTTTCGGCCATTGGCTTGGATACCAATATATTTGACCCTCTTTAGTGGCTACCATACAATTTTTAGAAACCCATGGATCTTCCAATGATCTCTTTCATAATTTCATTGGTACCGCCGTAGATTCTTGAAACGCGAGCATCTCTAAAGGCTTTAGCGACAGGATAATCATTCATATATCCATATCCGCCATGCAACTGGAGACATTCATCAATGAGTTTGCATTGCATATCTGTAACCCAATATTTTGCCATAGAAGCCTTTTCTGCGGATAGATTACCTTCATTGAGTTCAAGAATACATTGATCGACAAATGTTCTGGCAATAGTTGTTTCTGTCTTCATCGCTGCTAACTTGAATCTTGAGTTTTGAAATTTGCCTATCGGTCTGCCAAACGCAGTACGTTCTTTGCAATACTGTATAGTCAAGTCCAAAACGGCCTCTGCGCCCGCTATGGCACTTACAGCGATGGATAATCGCTCTTGAGGAAGATTATGCATTAGGTAGTAGAAACCAAGACCTTCTTCTCCAAGTAAATTTTCAACCGGAACCTTTACGTCTCTGAAAAACAATTCAGCCGTGTCTTGAGCTTTCAATCCGATCTTATCCAAATTTTTACCCCTTTCAAATCCCTCCATATCTCGCTCAACGATAAGAAGACTAATCCCACCATGTTTTTCCTGCGGATTTGACTTAACATCTACAATGACAAGATCGCTTAGAATTCCATTTGTTATAAATGTTTTTGCTCCGTTTAATATATAATGATCTCCGTTTCTGATCGCAGTTGTTTTCACATTCCCAAGATCACTACCTGTTCCAGGTTCAGTCATAGCG
>JAHHJQ010000075.1 GCA_018680005.1 Bacteroidia bacterium
GGCTATCTGATGCATTTCTTTGACATAGGGCCAAAGCGCAAAATGAATATCTTCGGCTTCGTCATGCATTGCCTGTCTGGCAAGCGGCATCCAGTGTTCCCAACATATCAATGATCCAATCCGACCAATATTAGTATCAACGACACGAAGACCTTTGCCATCGCCCAGACCATGCACTAATTTTTCTGTATAAGTCGGCATTAGTTTCCTATGGTGATTTCTCAGGTGACCGTCGTTATCAACGAACAAGACAACATTATAAAGGGAACCATTACCTGGGCCTATCTTCACCACTTCATTAGCTCCTATTATGATATGAATGGACTTATCCTTTGCGATTTTCTGAATTCTTTCCAATGCTTCACCCGGAACTTCAAGTGCATTTTCATACATCTTGGCCCACACTGCTTTCACAGGTTCACTATCCCACACGGCTACATTAGGACTGTAATCCAGCCAAGCCGGATAACCACATAACCAACATTCACCAAAGGCAATCAGATCGGCACCGGATTTGGAAGCATCACTTATCAATGCCTCTGCTTTTTCCAAGCTTCTGGCAATATCGTTGTAAACTGGTCCAGACTGGACGATGGCAATTGAAGACATGATCGAGTTTAGACTAAGATCGTATCATTCATAAAAATTTCTATTTCATCTGCCTCCAAAGGTATAGTTGCCATCAAGTCAATGGGACCACTATCTGTAACTAAGATATCATTCTCCAATCTGATACCTAAGCTTTCTTCAGGAATATAGATTCCTGGTTCGCAAGTGAAAACCATACCGGCCTGCATAGGGGCATATCTGTCACCCAGATCATGCACATCCAATCCCAAATGATGTGAAGTACCATGCATAAAGTATTTCTTGTAGGCCGGATAATCCGGATTTTGGTTTTTGATATCGGTTTTATCCAAAAGACTTAAATCCAGTAATTGTCCTTCAATAAATTTTCCAACCTCTTTGTTGTAATCTTCCATATTGGTTCCGGGAACAAGCATCGTTTTAGCAAATCTCATTGAAGAAAGAACAGCATTATAGACTCTCCTTTGACGGTCGGTAAATTGTCCATTGACAGGAATGGATCTTGTCAAATCCGCATTGTAATTCGCATATTCAGCTCCAAAGTCCATAAGAATCACATCACCATCCTTGCATACTTGATTATTATCGCCATAATGAAGAATACAAGCATTCTTGCCACTAGCTATAATAGGATGGTATGCATGTCCGGTCGCTCTTTGTCTAATAAATTCGTGAATGATTTCAGCTTCGATCTCGTATTCAGCAACTCCAGGTTGGACAAACCTCAATACTCTTTCGAATGCATCCTTAGTTATATCACAAGCTTTCTGAATGGCATTGACCTCATGTTTTGACTTAATCATTGCAAGTTGTTTGAGGATCAATTGTGATCGCTCAAAGTTATGTGCAGGATATCTCCTTTTTAACTCCTCAGTAAACCGAGCGTCACGGGAAGGAACTTCGGATGAGAATTTATCATTCTCGTTTGTATTTATATAAATTGTTTCCGCCATTAGAATCAACTCATTGAGTATATGATCCATATCTGAAGTCCAATAGATCGTCTCAATACCGGATACATCCCTTGCTTCTTCTTTCGTGTATTTATACCCTTCCCACACTTTTATATGGTCATTTGTCTCTCGGATGAAAGCAACTTCACGAAATTTTTCCTTGATACAATCGGGAAACAAAACAATAACTGTCTCTTCCTGGTCTAAACCACACAAACCAAACAAATCGGAATTCTGCCTAAAATCATGATAAGCATCTCCGTTTCTTGGCATCATATCATTAGAATGAAAAATCGCAATACTTTTGGGCTTCATAGCTCTGGTAAAACGCGTGCGATTCAATTTGAACAGCTCAGAATTCAGTGGTTCGTATTTCATTTCAGCAAAAAAGATTTGTTGAACATAATATGTACAATTGAGATACCAAATTACAATTTAGGTCTGGTTTTATCTTTCATGTCACCTTTTCACTTCTACACAAGTCTCAAAGTTCCGACAAGCTATAAAAAAATGCTACTTTTCAAGTTATGCTTATAAAGACCTTCGCAAGTGCTGTACAAGGTGTTGATGCGATTACGATCACTGTTGAAGTCAATGCGGGAGGTACCGTAGCACAAGACAAAATCGGATATGTTCTAGTCGGGCTGCCAGACAATGCCGTTAAAGAAAGTTATCATAGAATGGAAGCCGCAATAAAGAATGTCGGCTATAGCATGAAGCGAGTAAAAACCGTTGTAAATCTTGCTCCGGCTAACATCAGAAAAGAAGGATCATCATACGATTTACCAATTGCCATGGCGATATTAGGTGCTACTCGCCAGCTCAACAATGCCTCAGAGCTTCAAAACTATGTGATGATGGGAGAGTTAGCACTGGATGGTTCACTTCGACCGATCAAAGGTGCGTTACCCATGGCTATACAAGCACGAAAACAAAACTTCAAAGGAATATTTGTTCCAAAAGAAAATGCTAGAGAAGCAGCCATTGTAAATAATCTGGAAGTATATGGCATCAATAATATCCTCGAGGTCATCGAGTATTTCAATGGAGAGCGCCAATTATCACCAATGAAACTAGACACGAGGGAGGAATTTTCCTATACCATTGGTAAATATGATTTGGATTTCTCTGATGTTAAGGGACAGGAGAATATAAAACGTGCATTGGAAATCGCTGCTGCGGGCGGGCACAATGTCATTTTGATAGGGCCTCCTGGCGCAGGTAAAACCATGCTGGCACGCAGGCTACCAACGATTTTACCACCATTAAATCTGCATGAGGCGCTTGAAACCACCAAGATTCATTCGGTCGCCGGTCTACTGCCTCCTGATTCAGCTCTGGTTACCCAACGTCCATTTCGTTCACCACATCATACTGTAAGTGATGTGGCCCTGGTCGGTGGTGGTTCTAATCCACTGCCTGGTGAAATATCCATAGCTCATAATGGTGTCTTGTTTTTAGATGAATTGCCAGAATTCAAGCGAACTGTTCTTGAAGTATTAAGACAACCAATGGAGGAGAGAAGGATAACGATTTCACGAGCAAAAATAACGGTAGACTACCCATCTTCTTTCATGTTGATTGCCAGTATGAATCCATGTCCATGTGGTTATTACAATCATCCCAATAAAGATTGTGTTTGTAGTCCCGGAGTGGTCAAAAAGTATTTAAACAAAATCTCCGGACCATTATTAGATCGGATCGATTTGCATGTAGAAGTGACACCGGTAAGTTATGAAGAACTTGCAAAATATGAGAGAACCTCTGAGCCCAGTTCAGCTATTGTAGAACGTGTTGTTCAAGCAAGAAAAAAACAAGATCAACGATTCGAAGAAATGCCCAGGATTTTTTCTAATGCTCAGATGTCAAGCAAAATGGTTCGAGATATTTGTAGGATTTCAAAAGCGGGTACAGTACTTCTAAAAAATGCAATGGAAAAGCTACAGCTCTCTGCAAGGGCTTATGATCGTATTCTAAAAGTAGCCCGAACATGTGCTGATCTATCCAATTCTGATGAAATTGGAATAGAACACCTTGCCGAAGCAATACACTTTCGCAGTTTGGATAGAGAAGACTGGTTGGGTTAATTCAGTTTGTATTAAACTCGATTATCTTCTTCTTCTGCCGCCTCGTCCTGATCTACCTCCTGAACCGGATCTACCTGAACCGGATCTTCTTCCGCCGGATCGACCTCGCGAATCCCTTCCTCTTCCTCTTCGCCCTCTGCTGCTTGGGAAAGATGGGGTTTTGAAAGAAGCTTCATCCTCTAATTTTAAAACACCATCAGAAAGAGATTCCAAATCTTCTTTAATAATGTCGTCACTGACATAATGCTCCTTATTCCAAGTTTTGTATGCCAACTTCATATATGAACCAATAATGTAAGCAAACCCCGCTCTCTTCTCTTCATCCTCAATAGTCAATGCTTTTTCGATAAGCTTGTGCACATTACTTCCATAATGCCGCAACCTACTATTCTGATGCGGATATTTTACCGTGTCAGGTTTTTTCAAGGCTTCTTCCCTCGTATAGATTGTTCCGCTTGGAGCCGATGCGTCTAATTCATAATTAGCAATTCTGAAAAGGTGTCTCCACAACTTCTCGTTTTCTTCATCTACGCCCTTGTTTTGAGGGACCATACGATTCATGAGTTCCACAATCGCTTCAGCAAATTCCTGTCGCTCTTTGGGATCCTCAATAGTTTTCGCATGCTCAATCAACTGCTGAATATTACGTCCATATTCGGCAATAATCAAATTGTCTTTCTGCGTATTATAAGTCAAATCAAAATCGGGCATATATGCTATGTTTTGTCTTTTTATAAATTATTCTACCGTTACTGACTTAGCAAGGTTTCTTGGTTGATCCACATTACATCCTCGCATCAAGGCGATATGGTAAGATAACAATTGAAGCGGTATCACAGAAAGTAGTGGTGTCAATGGTTCTTCGGTATCCGGAATCTCAATGGTATAATCTGCTATTTTTGAAATCTCAGTACTTCCTTCAGGTACTATTGCAATGACCACTCCTTTACGTGCTTTAACCTCCTGTATATTGGAATAGATCTTCTCGTATGAACTCTTGTTAGTAGCAATAACAACTACTGGCATGTCTTCATCTATCAAGGCTATCGGTCCATGTTTCATCTCAGCAGCAGGATATCCTTCTGCATGAATGTAGCTGATCTCTTTTAATTTCAAAGCCCCTTCCAAAGCTATTGGGAAATTATATCCCCTGCCTAGATAAAGCGCATTGCTGGAGTCCTTAATCTCGGAAGCTATATATTTAATCTTATCATTCAGCTTTAGTAGTTTTTCAACTTTAGCTGGAATAGACTCCAGTCCTTCTAATAGCTGATGATAGTAGGATTTAGGTATTGTTCCTCTTCTATAACCCAACGTAATTGCCATCATTGCCAACAAAGTAACTTGAGACGTAAATGCCTTTGTTGAAGCTACACCTATTTCAGGACCTGCATGTATATATGATCCGGCATCCGTTACTCGAGCAATGGAGGAGCCTACCACATTAACGATCCCATATATCATCGCTCCTTTATCCTTGGCCAACTCGAGCGCAGCCAATGTATCCGCTGTTTCTCCTGATTGAGACAACGCTATGACAATATCATTTTCTTTGATTATCGGATTACGATATCTCAATTCTGAAGCGTATTCAACTTCTACAGGAATCCGCGCAAGTTCTTCAAACAAATATTCTGCAATTAACCCTGCATGCCAAGAGGTTCCACAAGCTGCTATGATAATCCTCTTAGCATTGGTAAAATGCTCTATGCTATCTTCAATACCTCCGACTCTAACCCATCCCTCAGAAGCATTCAGACGGCCCCTCATGCAATCCCCAATAGTCTTAGACTGTTCATAAATTTCCTTTAACATGAAATGTTCATAATCACCCTTCTCAAGTTGCTCTATTTGAAGATTGATCTCCTGAACCTTGTGATCTTGTAACTCGTTGTTTGTTGTCTTTATCTGCAGTTCTCCATTTCTATGTACTACAGCTATCTCGTTATCATTGAGATAAACTACTTGTTTTGTATAGTCGACCAAAGGAGAAGCATCCGAAGCAATTACAAATTCTCCCTTTCCTATGCCAATCACCAATGGGCTTGATTTTCTTGCAGCAACTAATTTATCAGGATCATTGGCATCCATGACAACAATTGCATATGCGCCAATTACCTGATTCAGAGCAAGTCTTACAGCCTCTTCTAATGGGATATTATTCTGTGACTGAATTTCTTCGATTAAATGAACAAGAACTTCAGTATCCGTTTGGCTTCTGAACTCGTGTCCCCTATTCAGCAGTGATTCTTTGATGGCATTATAATTCTCGATTATGCCATTATGAATTAAAGTCAACCTGCCATTTCCTGAAGTATGGGGATGGGCATTGATATCATCAGGTTTTCCGTGGGTAGCCCATCTTGTGTGACCTATTCCAATTGTTCCTGTGGTATCCTGTTGACTGGCATGATACACTAACTCACTTACTTTACCCTTTTTCTTGAATACTTTGACTGAGCCATTAAGAAGAGCAACTCCTGCACTATCGTAGCCCCTATACTCCAATCGCTGAAGTCCTTTAATTAATATCGGATAGGCTTGTTTTTCTCCGATATAAGCGACAATTCCACACATGTTTATGGTTTTTCTTAAATTTTAGTATACGTTAATTTAAGCTTTATTGGATTTTCTGCATCCATCTCTCCTGCAAAAACTACACGATTAGGAGAAATTGGTTTGGTTGCAAGTTGGATCACAATCTCATTCTCTACTTCACCGTCAACGATTTTCTGAAGGTGTTCCGAGACATTTAGTCTATATATATACTGATTAGTACCCCCATTAGATACCTCAATTGGAGATCCTCCGAAAAGATTTATGTCTGCGAATTGAAATGCATCCCGAACATCATCCGTAACCGTATACAACGAATCCGGCTTAAAATAAGTGTAGATCCTATCCGGCAAGGGATACACTTCTTGATTATCTCCTGGCAAATTGAGCACGGTAAGTTCTAAAACTGCTTCATTAATTATAGCTGATCCGAGATTTTCAAGCGTAGGAAAAGTAACCTTCAAACTTGGTCCGGCCCCTCCTTGAACAAAGATTTTTTCTTTGCTAAGTGTCGGGTTATCAACATGGCCATCGATCACCCCTAAAGTATAATCATGTTCCATTGTATTGAAGAGGACATTGCTCAAAGAATATGTGAATTCGGAGAATCCACTTCTGCTGTCATAGTAGACAGTTAACTTAGACTCAGAACCAGAAAGCCTGAGAGGTATTAGTGCATTGCTATTGTTCGTAACCTCTATAAAAAATCCAGTAAATGCATTTGTGAATGAGTCAATTCGGGTGTAGTCGACCGAATCAATATCAAAAATGGTTTCTCCTACGGACTTGTCTAAAGGTATTCTTAAGTGGCTTGCAACTTCGACGGTATCCCTAAAATTGAACGAAGTGATTCTTACAATTTCCATGCTATCCTCTGATGGAGGGACTACTCCATTTAACATTCCAACCATACCATTTAAATCCAGGTTGTCATCTGCATAATAAGCCTGCTCAGAAATTAGAGTCGTACCTAATTTATGAACCGCTATATCAAAACTTGGATTGTCCATACCATACAACCCTGTTGTATCAATTTCTAAAGCAAGAACAACACTATCTATCGTTGTATATTCTGCTTTCGAACTTGTATTGGGTAGTACTTGTGTAACTAGATTTGATTTGTAACCACCAAAGATCGGATCTACTATATTGCCTATGCGCAAATCGGTAAGGGTTGCACTTGAAAAGGTGTAAGACAAAATAGAATCCAATTGTGCTGTAAGACCATTGACCTGGAAAGTGTCTGTTGTAAAGAAGTCAACATCACTTTCTCCAACTAATTCGGTCCCTATTTGCAAAGGATCATTACAGCTCATCCACCCTAACGCCAAACCGGCAATAATGCCAGTTAACAGGACATTCAGTTTCTTCATCTACTTAATTATTAATCTGTTGAAGAACGCCACTCTCATAAATGGTGTTGCTTAACCCTAAATTAAAAGTATCTTATTCCTCTACTAGACTATTATACAATTCCTGATAAGCAGGTGCATACTCACCATCCTCGTGTTTAATCTTTATCTTCTCAAAGGATTCATATAACTCCCCGAGATTTTCTGATACTTCTCCACCTTGAACCAATACGTCTGTATATTGCGAAGCCCCATGGTGTAGCGTTATGGCAGTTCCGTTTGAATAACTTGCCAGATCTTCTTTTTCAAGATTGTTGATCGATGCTTTTTCAATAAACCTATCTGTGAAATTAGCTGATAGGTCGTTGTCATACATTGAATAAATTACCTTCGATTTCTGAAAAATTGGTTCATTCTTATATGCAGTCTTCAGATATACTGGAACCAATGAGGTCATCCATCCGTGACAGTGGATAATGTTCGGAGCCCAGCCGAATTTCTTAACCGTTTCAATAACTCCTTTGCAGAAAAAGATCATTCTGTCTTCATTGTCCTCAAAAAGCTCTCCTTTTGAATCCTCGAATACAGATTTTCTTTTGAAAAAGTCTTCATTATCCAAAAAATAAACTTGCATCCTGGATCCGGGTAAAGAAGCCACCTTTATTATCAAAGGAAAATCATCATCGTCGACGATAATATTCATTCCCGATAACCGAACTACTTCGTGTAGTCTATGGCGTCGCTCGTTAATGGTACCAAATCTTGGCATCAAAATTCGAATCTCCATTCCCTGGTCATGTGCATATTTCGGCAACTTGCTGACTATCTCAGAAATCTCTGATAATGCGGTGTATGGCTGAAGTTCTTGTGTAACAAATAATACTCTATATTTATCCATATATATATGTAAACAATTGACAATGTGTCCCCTCGGGCTCCTGAATAAGCGTGCAAAGATAACAAAAACTCGTGTTTTACTTAGTTTTGCGTACTTCTGCCCATAGTGGTTTAACCATTCATTAACCGATTCGGTTCTTGGCTCCACTTCAAATTTGAACCTGAATGATCGTCTTCAAGAAAATTCCAGCACTTAAAACCTATTTAAAGAATCTCCGCAATCAAAATCTGACAATCGGTTTTGTGCCTACTATGGGAGCACTTCATGATGGTCACATTTCATTGATCCAGGCGGCTACTGATCGTTGTGATATCACGGTATGCAGCATTTTTGTTAACCCAACACAATTCAATCAAAAGTCGGATCTGGATAAATATCCATATAATATAACCGCCGACCTCAATCGGCTTCTGGATCATGACACTGACGTTGTATTTATTCCCGACGCTGATGAAATCTATCCTGAAGGCGATTCATATGAAATGTCTTATGATTTGGGAGGAATGGACGAGATTCTCGAGGGAGCTAAGCGTCCGGGACATTTTGAAGGAGTGGTCCAAGTGGTAGATCTACTATTGCAAATCGTAGGTCCAGATCAACTCTTCATGGGCCAAAAGGATTTTCAACAATTCTCGATAATTCAAAAAATGCTTGAGCTGCAAGAAAGCAAAATCGAGTTAGTTGTATGTCCGATTATACGGGAAAAAGATGGTTTGGCAATGAGTTCGAGGAATGTTCGATTGACCGAAAAAGATAGACGTGACGCACTTCAGCTAAATCGGACTTTGCTCTATATCAAAAACCATATTTTCGAGCACCCAATTGATGATGTCCTCACGGCAGCAAAGCGCATGCTGGAATCACCTAATATGCGGTTAGAATACCTCACAATTGTCGACGTCAAAACACTACAAGAAGTATATGAAATCAAACCTGAAATGAAAACTGTTGCATTGATTGCGGCATGGGTTGGTGATGTACGTTTAATTGATAATATGATATTGCGCAAATAAACTTAAACCGAGATTTTGTATTTCATATTCAGCGACAATAAAAAATCTATCAATGAATGCATGTATTCTCACTATAGGGGATGAGATACTCATAGGCCAAATCACGGATACGAATTCAGGTTGGATCGCGCAGCGATTGAATGCAATCGGGGCAACGGTCGTTAAAATGTTGTCTGTTGGCGATAGTGAAGATGAAATTATCAGAGGATTTGATATTGCATTCCAGCTTGCCGACATCACACTTGTAACTGGCGGACTAGGTCCCACCAAGGATGATATTACCAAACATGTCATTGCGACATATTTTGAGGATCATTTGGAATTTCATCAGCCTTCCTATGATCGTATTGCAAGAATTTTTAGAAAAAGAAATATTCCAATAAGGGAATCGCACGAAAAGCAATGTTTTCTACCCGCATCAGCAGTATTACTCAAAAATAAAATGGGTACAGCTCCGGGAATCTGGATGCAAAAAGAAGGAAAGGTCCTTTTGAGCATGCCTGGAATTCCATATGAGATGAAATCAATAATGATCGAAGGTGGTGGGCTTGAAAAAATTTCAAACACATTCAAATCAAAAGCCATTGCACACCGCACTATTCTCACAGCCGGGCAAGGTGAATCAACGATTGCCCAACGGTTAGAAGATATAGAACAGTGCCTTCCATCGCATGTTAAGCTTGCATTCTTGCCCTCACTAAACAGAGTGCGGCTGAGATTATCGGGTATAGGATCCGACCAGGAATTGCTTGAAGCCGAGTTGGAGGCTGAAGTCAAAAAAATCGAAGATCGAATTCCTGATCTAATATTTGGATATGGTGAAGATACTCTGGAAGCTGCAATTGGTAAATTATTACTTGCACATCAACTCACTTTGGGAACATGCGAAAGTTGTACGGGCGGATATCTCAGCCATCTCATTACCACTATACCGGGATCCTCCCAATATTACAATGGAAGTATAATCTCTTATTCTAATGATCTTAAAAAAAAGTTATTGGGCGTATCGGAAAAGACACTGAATACAGTTGGCGCAGTAAGTGAGCAGACGGTCATACAAATGGTCAAAGGTGGTCTGCAAAGCCTAAACACAGATATTTGTGTAGCCACTTCGGGTATTGCAGGGCCTGATGGAGGAACAAAAGAAAAGCCTGTTGGCACAATATGGGTTGCCGTGGGGAATAAAGAAAATCAAATTGCTAAAAAAATTCATATCGGAAAGAGCAGACTGCGTAATATTGAATTCACGACATATTATGCACTGAATATGGTTAGGTTATTCATTAAGGAGTATTATGTTTCTGAATAGCCATCAGATGGCTGGACAATGTATTTGATGTTTTTGTTATTTATCAATCTTTACACTAATAGCCTCATACGTTTATGAAGCCCTGGATAATTTCGTTAAGACTTCGCACTTTGCCTCTTGCAATTTCAGTTATTGCCATGGGAAGTGTTCTTGCTTTTCGTTCCGGATCTTTCGATTGGAATATCTTCTTTTTGGCTTGCATCACTACCATTCTTCTTCAAATCCTATCGAATTTGGCCAATGAGTATGGTGATTTTGAAAAAGGTACAGATAACAAAAGCAGATCCGGACCGATCCGTTCAATCCAATCAGGACTCATCTCAAAGAATGCAATGCTAAGAGCTGTTTTGATCTGTGCAATTCTTTCTTTGCTATCCGGGCTGATACTTCTGTATTTCGCCTCTGATAGTATGGAGATGTTTATCACATTTCTGGGACTGGGAATACTTGCAATAATTGGTGCGATATATTATACCACAGGCAAACATGCATATGGCTATCGTGGTCTGGGAGACATTTCTGTTTTTCTGTTTTTCGGATTGTTAGGAGTATTGGGTAGTTACTATCTATATCAGAAATCTATCTCTCCGGAAATTCTACTTCCAGCAACGAGTATGGGACTTTTTTCTACTGCTGTGTTGAATGTCAACAATATTCGAGATATTGAAAACGACAGAAATTCTGGAAAAATCACCATACCAGTCAGATTGGGGCTAAACAAGGCCATTCATTACCATTGGATATTATTGCTGGCTGCCGTAATGACATCGTTGGTGTACACAGCATTGACCTACAGCCATCCATTGCAGTTAGTGTATCTGATCATCGTTCCATTGTTGATAAGAAATGTCATTGGGGTTCGCAAGTTTGCAGGGCAATCCTCACTTGATCCCTTTCTAAAACAAATGGTCTTGACCACCCTACTCTACGTCTTCACTTTCACCCTGGGGATTATTCTTGGTTCCTGATTGAACTAGGCTTTCTTCGGGATTAATTCTTGTTTTTCAGTAACCTATAGATAAGGCTTTCGTAAGATATGTCACTGAATCTCCTTTGGTGTTGTTAATGCACTTTAGGAAAACAATAATAGAAACCCATTTTACATTTTCGTATTTGCCAGGTCAATGAGTTAATGGCGAATCAATTATTACGAACTGAATCTCTGCACCATGAAAAAGATCTTCTTTCCTCTTTCATTCCTTCTCTTTGGCTTTAGTTTACATGCAAATATGGATCATAGAATGATCTATATTGAACAATACAAGGAAGTTGCGATTAGTGAAATGCATCGAACAGGCATACCTGCCAGTATCAAACTAGCACAGGCTATACTTGAATCCAATGCAGGTAAAAGTACGCTTGCACAAAAGGCTAATAATCATTTTGGGATTAAATGTGGCTCAAAATGGCATGGAAGAACTTATTATAGAAAAGATGACGATCGAAATCTGAGAGGAAAACTAGTTAAGTCTTGCTTCAGGTCATTTCGAAGTCCCGTTGATTCCTATATGGAGCATTCAGATTTCCTGGCGGTTCAAAACCGCAAGAGATATGGCTTTCTTTTTAATTATGATACGTCGGATTATACCAATTGGGCCTACGGTCTTAAAAAAGCAGGCTACGCTACCGATCCCAATTACGCTCCAAGACTCATTCACATCATTGAAGAGCTTCAACTCTATCAATTTGATCGCCCGGGTGGCATGCCTTCATTTGCTAATGTTAATATTCGCCCTTCACTGAATCAAAAGAAAAGATTGACGGATGACATAGAACCTGCAGAAGAAGAACCTCTTGATGAAATAAGTATTGATGATTTCAAAACCAAGGTGTTCAAATCAAAATCCAATGGAGTCGAAATCACAACTGCAATAGCTAATGATAATGTTCAAAAGCTCGCTGACAGGGTCGGTACTGCAGCAAGCAAGATTATCAAATATAACGATGGAATAGAATCCTCAACTACCGCACTTGAAGAGGGTACCAAGATATATTTAGCCCCTAAAAAGCGTAAATCCAAAGGAAAAAAGAAGTTTCATTTTGTAGTTGAAGGAGATAATATGATCGCCTTGTCTCAAGAATATGGCATAAAACTTCTTGCGCTTTACGCAATTAATAAAATGCCCATTGGCAGTGAACCAGCACTCGGAGAAAAAATTCGACTTAAAGGAAAGATGGCCAAAGGGAAAAAGATCAAAACCAAGATGCTTCGGATAGAAGATCCTATTCAGGATGTTGATAAGGATGAATTTGTTCAGGTCATTGAAGTTGATCCATCCTTAAATCAGGAGGCATCATTTATAGAAGATCCTTTTGAGGCTACAACGAAAGAGGAATCCAGTACCCCAAAAGAGGAATCTATCACAAGCGAAATAACGAAACAAAATCATCAAGACATTAGAACTCAGGTCTTAGAAGATGAGCAATCACTCATCACTGTTCCTGAACAGTATTATATCGTAGCCAAAGGCGATACCCTCTGGAATATATCGCAAAGATTCGGTATCACTGTTGATCAGTTGAAATCCTTGAATGGACTTGCGGATAATGCCATCTTTGTTGGTAATAAATTAAGAATACAGTAATCAATGAAAAATCTTGGGATTGCAATCCTGTTGTTGCTCTTCAGTGGCAACCTATTCAGCCAGGGTCAAATATTCGGACTTAAAGGAGGGCTAACAGTTGGGCTTCAAAAATGGGATGCTTTTGAAAGAGATCCGCTATTTCAATATCATGGTGCATTATCGATAGAATCAATAGAGGAAGGTCGCAATAGTGCACTTTGGGGAGAAATAGGTTATCATATCAAAGGAAGTGCGCTACGCTCGCGCCCTTTTGTAGACATTAATGGCAATACCTATCGACCAACAACCCAGGAATTTCAGTTCCGGAATATCTCATTCATTATTGGAGCAAAACAACTCCTTGGTCAGGAAGGAGCTCCATCACGAGTATACTATCGCTTCGGTATTCGGGGTGATTATACAGTAAGTACTAATCTGGATCAATTTGATCAATCGATCAATCTTTCCTTTCCACGAGATGATTTTGTCAACAAACTCAATTATGGCCTTACAATCGGTGGTGGTGTTGAATTCAGAATCTCAGATCTGGTAGCAGGAATAGTTGAATTGAATGTTAGCCCGGATATATCCAAACAATACGATCAACCCGCAATAAACAATATCCCGAGCCCGTATGTGTTCGGACAAACCATCAACATTCGACAAAGGAAAATTACCAATACCGTGGTTGAACTTTCCCTGGGAATCCTACTATGGAGAAAGATCGAGTATATCGATTAGTTCAGCATCTTGACGCCTGATGCCATAAACTTGAATTCTACCTTGGGCTCTGCAATAGCCGCTATTTCTTCCTCAGTTTTGCCTTCATCTTCGGCATAATGACGAAGCTCTTCAACAGAAGTCATTTCTTTAAAGGCGTATCCTTCCATGGCTACCTTGCGGCCATCACAATCTAAAGGAAGAAAGAATCCATAATCCTTAAATCTTACGAACATATTGTCATGTGAAGATCCAGCATCATTCAATGTAACCCAGCATCCTTTTTTCTTGCAAACCTTTTGAATCGTGCCAACAACCTTGGTCTCAAAGGAATCCCGGGTTGTCAATTGGGTCATCACAGCATCAAAGGATTGTGCCCCTTCTTCAGAAATAACTTCTCCAAAGTGTATATCATCTGTGGTGGAAACCACCTTCTTACAAGACGCCAATGCAAGCATGGCAATCAAACTAAAGAACAAGACTCTCATGTTGAATAATTTTAATACAAATTTACGTCAAATTAGATTCAAAGACCATCAGAAATGGTTCCTTGTTGTCGTAATATGCTGATACGGGAATCTGGAGCTTTCTTTTTTGAATTCATCACCAAATCTTGATGACTTTTTTATCATCCACCCACTTACTCCATTGCTTATTATAGGTGTGCACTTTATTGGTAGTCGATCCTTCTTCATTTTCCATAGGGTAGGATTGATTGGCCCATTCAAACAGGCTACCATACAGATTGTAGACTTTGGTAAAACCTGCCTTTTTTAGCTTTTCGCCGATCTTTTCACTACGATAACCAATGGAACAGTAGACTACGATGGTCGTATCTCTCGGCAGTTCTAGTAAAGGATCTAATTCAAAATTGCTGTAACTCGCAAAATGAGCACCAGGTATGTGGCTGATATCGTATTCAATCTTCTCCCGGGTATCCAGTACATATGTCTTTTTTTTGATCTCCGCCAATTGCTTAGGAGAAATAATGTCCACTGTATAACGTATCGTTTGAGCTACCTTTTTGTCAAATTTGGGATTGACGCAGATCTGTACTGTAGTGCTCTGAGCGCATGAAGCCAGTGACTGCATGATCAGAATCATACTTATGATGATGTTGGATATCTTCATGTTATCAAATTAACTGGTCCATTGCCGACCATATCATAAATGATCCTTTCCTCAGAGCAGTGTTGTTTTAATTCTATTTCGATAAAGTCTTTTACCTGTCTGGTAATTCCCTGAGGATACAAAAGATGGATATTAGGCCCGGCATCTATTGTAAAATATAGCGGCCACTTTTCTGAATTACGTATTTTTCTCACCTTTTCGATGATGGCCAATGATCCAGGTTTTAACAATAAATAATTGGACAACATCATCATGGCGTGAAGAGACAACGCTTCCTCTTCGATGATCGTTCCCATTTTTTCCAAATCCCCACCCGCCATCGCAGAAAAGATCTCCGTCATATTTTCATTGGCACGTTGATATCTTGGCCGCGCAAAAGGGTTATTTTCCATCAATTGATGCCCTAAGCTGCTCGACACAGATTTAGGTTTTTGATCCACGATCAATATCGCATCTTGAAATGTGTGAAATACCGGATCAATCTTATCTTTCATCGGAACGGCATATTCATCGTGCCCTGCTTCTATAGCACCCCATAAGGCTGCAGTGCTATAAATCGATCGGCACGCACTGCCTGACCCTAATCGTGCGATATGGCTGGCTCTTTGATAGAAATCTACAACATGAGTACCCATTATTCTTTCTATCTCACAAATACAAAGTGCAATAGCACTCATGGCTGAGGCAGAAGATGCAATTCCTGCGGAATGCGGAAAAGAATTTTCGCTCTCAAATACCAAATCCATGTTGCCGAGAAATGGAAATGTTGGGATCAATGATGCTAGCCACTTCTCGATTCTAGCGCCAAACTGAATATTTTCTTTCCCTTCGAAAAAGAACTTCACTTTCAAGCCATCATTATTATTCTTAAAAGAGCAATAAGTATTGGTATAAGAATTTGTAAGTGTCAGACTTATTGATGGGTTTTCCGGGATTTGATTTGCTCTTTTACCCCAGTATTTTACGAGGGCAATATTGGAGGGGCTTTGCCAACCAACCCGACCTTCTGTTACTTCGTAATCGCTGCTTAGAGAATTTGCGCTTAGTGAAGAATGCATAGAGCTGTTTTAATCTTATGCAAAGTTAGATCAATTATTAATGTCATAGGAAATATTCAAGTCTTGGAGGACATTGTCCATCAATGGGTCTTCCCCTTTGGTATATCCGTCTTTCAAATTGTATCCATATACCTTTCCGGCTGTATGCCAGACCCGGGCGTTAAATCCACCTCTGAGCCCTTTGAGTAAATCGTAAAAGTTATTATTGAGTTCTTTCTCGATCATTTTTATCAAAATCTTACCCTGGGTCCTAGTCAATTTCTTCAAGGGTTCCTTGAAATCCTTTTCGTATTCCTTCTGTAGCTTTTTGATATATTTTCTACGCTTTCTCTTTGACATTGTTAACGTGGCCATTTCCACCTCTCGAAAGATCTTGATGGCCTTCACCGCATAAGGATAGACCTTGAGTGCATACCTTTTATATCTGAAATATTTTCTTTGCTCCTCTCGATTTTTGAATTTCCTCGGAGCTGTAATTGTGACCTCCTCCAGGTTGGCTAATAGCAAAGTATCTCCTTCTTCGGTCACATAGATAGTCATGATCTCCCCATTCACGCGTCGATTGCTTACGCTTTCCTGTGTATAACATAGACTCTGGATACCAATGAGACAGATGATCAGTATATATTTCATTTGCGATTCACTTCTCTTCTTATGTATAATAACGGATGTATAAGAACCTCGTTCTATTGGGCAAGTTAGAACTGTGTTAATGATAATTAGGTTCAACCCCATTTCAAACTATCTAAGATTTTATATCAGCAACTTTGGTCAAGTTTATTAGTTTCAAATATTGTAGAATCATTATTCGGTTATCTTTGTGATATCACAAACACTCGGGAACTTTAGCAACCACCTATGAGCGATCATATTAAGCACGAATGTGGCTTTGCTCTTCTAAGGCTACTTAAACCTCTTTCTTACTATCACGAAAAGTATGGTACATCCTTTTACGGGATTAATAAACTTCGGCTACTGCTTCAAAAACAAAGAAACAGAGGACAGGATGGCGCAGGTATGGCTACCATCAAAATAGGGGTTGATCCGGGCGTAAAGTATATCGACCGTCAAAGAAACAATGAAGAAAACTACATCGATGGTTTGTTCAGGCAAGTCTATGCCAAATTCTCTAAACTTTCGAAAAAACAGTTGGATGATCCAGAATGGCTTAAAGCCAATGTTCCTTTCATGGGTGAATTGCTTCTTGGTCATTTAAGATATGGGACGCATGGTTCCAATGATATCTCTACTGTTCACCCCTTTCTACGACAGAATAATTGGATAAGCAGAAACCTTGTTCTTGCTGGGAATTTCAACTTGACCAACGTCGATACGCTATTCGATGAGTTGGTCCAGCTGGGTCAGTATCCAATCGTAAAAGCGGATACAGTAACCGTCCTGGAAAAGATCGGACACTTTCTTGATGATGAAGTTCAGAGAACATATAACTGGCTCAAAAATGAGGAAAACAATAACCAGGAAATCAACGATAAGATCTTTGAAAACCTAAATGTCCAGAGTGTTCTTCGACGCGCCTGTAGGAAATTTGATGGCGGGTTTGTGATGGCGGGTATGATTGGGCATGGAGATGCTTTTGTTCTGAGAGACCAATCCGGAATACGGCCAGCAGTATATTATCATGATGACGAGGTTGTAGTAGTTGCCTCTGAACGACCTGCAATACAGACGGCTTTCAATGTTCATTATAGCAAGATTAAAGAAATTAAACCCTCTCATGCCGTTATCATCCGGCGTAACGGAAGTGTAACAGAAGTACCATATTCTGAATCCAAAGAAAGAAGGTCTTGCTCTTTTGAAAGAATCTATTTCGCCAGGGGAAGTGATAAAGAAATTTACCATGAAAGAAAAAAGCTGGGTGAACAACTCGTCGACCGCATACTAAAGGAAGTGCGATATGATTTGAAGAACACCGTTTTCGCGTATGTACCAAATACAGCGGAGTCTGCCTTTTTGGGTTTTGAAAATGGCCTCAACCGAAAATTAAATAAACGAAAGGAAGAACAGATTTTAGCCCTTAATGGCAATCTCAAACCTAAAAAAGTTGAAAAGATCCTGTCAGTCAGACCCCGAATAGAGAACATTGTCTCAAAAGACATGAAACTACGAACTTTCATCGCTGCTGACAAACAACGAGATGACATGATCTCGCATGCATATGATGTTACCTATGGGGTTGTCCAAAACGAAAAAGATACACTGGTTCTTATTGATGATTCTATTGTACGTGGCAATACCTTGAAACATAGCATCATTGGCAATGTAGCCAGACTAAGACCTAAGAAGATTATCATTGTTTCTTCAGCACCTCAGATCAGATATCCTGATTGTTATGGGATTGATATGTCCAAAATGCACAAGTTTGTTGCTTTCCAGGCATTGATAAAATTGTTATACGAAAACAACAAAGAAGGTTTGATAGAAGATACCTACTACAAATGTCTTCAGGTACTCAACACAGATATTAAACCGTATAACCCAGTCAAGGAGCTCTATGCCAATTTTAACTATGGGGAGATTGCGAATAAGATTGCGGAGATCGTAACACCAAAGAATATCAAGCCAAAAGTAAAAGTAGTCTATCAGACATTAGAGGGATTGCATAAGGCCTGTCCGCAGCATACAGGAGATTGGTTCTTTTCGGGTGACTATCCAACAGCCGGTGGCTTTAGAGTCGTTTGTAAGTCTTTTGTGAATTTCTTTGAGAAAAAAGACGTCCGGGCATACTAACATTACCTTGAATTTCAATATTAGATTTGCCAACTTGCCATCTTTTTGACGAGTTACTCGTTGCTACTTAATACATAAGTCCGATTTATGATCAATATCACACTCCCAGACGGTTCAGTTCAGCAACATCCAAAAGGAATATCTGCTATGGATATTGCCAAATCTATTAGTGAAGGTTTGGCTCGAAATGTACTATCCGCTAAGGTTAATGGACATGTTCAGGATGCTGATCTTTCAATAGATGAAGATGCTACTCTGCAGCTATTTACATGGAGAGATCAAGAAGGTAAATCTACTTTTTGGCACTCCAGTGCTCATTTGATGGCAGAAGCAATCGAGGCTCTCTATCCTGGTACAAAATTCGGTATCGGGCCTCCGATCGACGCTGGTTTCTACTATGATATTGACACCGGTGATATGTCTATATCTGTTAATGATCTCGAAAAGATCGAACAGAAAATGGTGGAACTCGCCCGTCAGAAAAACGATTATATCCGCACTGAAGTTTCCAAAGCCGACGCACTTGAATATTTCAAGGAAAAGCATGATGAATATAAAATAGAACTCATCCAGGATCTGCAAGATGGTGAAATCACCTTCTATCAACAGGGAAATTTTACTGATCTCTGCCGCGGTCCCCATATTCCCAACACAGGTGCCATCAAGGCAGTAAAGTTGATGAAAGTGGCAGGAGCTTATTGGAGAGGGGATGAGACCAGAAAGCAACTGACGCGGATTTATGGAATTACTTTTCCAAAAGCAAAAGAGCTGACCGAATATCTTGAAATGCTCGAGGAGGCAAAAAAACGAGATCATCGGAAGCTGGGTGCTGAACTTGAGCTATTTATGTTTAGTGATAAAGTAGGTGCAGGATTACCCATTTGGTTACCGAAAGGAACTGCCATTAGAACCCGATTGGAAAACATGCTCAAAGAAGAGCAAACAAAAAGAGGCTATACACCGGTGATTACGCCTCATATTGGTAAAAAAGAGCTATATATCACTTCTGGCCACTATGAAAAATATGGTGAGGATAGCTTCCAGCCGATCAAGACACCGAGAGAGGACGAGGAGTTTCTACTGAAACCGATGAATTGTCCCCATCACTGCGAAATATATGGTCATAAACCGAGGTCATACAAAGAATTACCAGTAAGAATTGCGGAATTCGGTACGGTCTACAGATACGAACAGAGTGGTGAATTGCATGGTCTCACGCGTGTACGAGGGTTCACTCAAGATGACGCCCATATTTTCTGTACACCAGACCAGCTCAAAGAAGAATTTCTCAATGTCCTTGATCTGACCATGCTTGTTTTCAAAAAACTAGGTTTTGAAAACTTCACTGCTCAGATATCTCTCAGAGATCCTGAGGACAAAGAAAAATATATCGGAAGCGATGAAAATTGGGAGAAAGCAGAAAAGGCAATTATCGATGCGACGGCTGATGTCGGTATGGATACTGTCACGGAATATGGAGAAGCTGCTTTCTATGGGCCCAAGCTGGACTTCATGGTCAAAGACGCTTTGAACAGATCATGGCAACTAGGGACAATTCAGGTGGATTATAACTTACCTGAAAGATTTAGATTAGAATATATAGGAGCCGACAATGCCCCACATCGTCCTGTGATGATTCATCGTGCACCCTTCGGGTCTATGGAAAGATTCATCGGCGTCCTGATTGAGCATTGCGGGGGTAAATTTCCTCTATGGTTAGCGCCGGAACAATATGCCATCCTGCCGATAAGCGATCAATACAATGACTACGCAAGAAAGGTCATGCATACACTAGCTTCGAAAGATGTTCGTGGGGTGATAGATGATCGGGTAGAAAGTATAGGGCGAAAGATTCGTGATGCCGAATTAAAGAAAATACCCTTCATGCTAATCGTAGGTGAAAAGGAAGCATCCTCTGGGAATTTGTCTGTCAGAAAACAAGGAGAAGGTGATATCGGTACCATGTCGGCGGAAGCGTTTGCAGACACTATCCTGGCTGAAGTATAGCCTCAGAAATCGTGGCCTATAGACAGGTAAAGTTTAGGGTCTTGTACTTTTTTGTTTTCGATGCCCCAGGCATAATCCAGGCGGATTAGATATCCAAACAACTGTATTCGTGCTCCAACTCCATATCCTGCGACGATAGGCTCCCGTACCGATTTGACATCTACCGAGATCAATGGCGGTGAAGTAACCGTAAATATATTGACCGGATTATCGCTTGAGAATGGCGATTTACCCTGCCATGCCGTTCCGGCATCTGCGAATCCAACCAGTTGGAAATTTTTGAAAAAAGAGGATCTAATCCGTTTGGAGAAATACCTGAAAATCGGAATCCTCAGCTCTGCATTGACAAGGGCATAGCTATTTCCATTTCTGATATTTCGTTTAAATCCACGAAGATTGGCGGCCAACGTTTGATAGACAAACTCCCCTCCTATACCTGGTTGACTAATTCTTTCATCAAACTCCGGGATCAACCAGTTGTCTGTACCACCCAAATAATAGAGAATCTTTTCTTTGCCAAAGGAAGTCGCTCCGGCAGCCCGGATTGCTAAAACCGAGTGCTTGGCGATCCTTTCATAATGTCGTGCGTCGAAACCAAGAATCGCCATGGTTCCGGGTCTGCTGTTTAGACTAAATTTTCCCTCCGTTTCAATATCAAAAGATTTCTGAATCTCAGCATATACTTTGTAGCGTGTGCCATGAAGAATATTGATAGCATAGGACAGGGTGTTGTCAAATACATACTCGGCACGCAAACCTACTCTTTGTTCATTGTTGCTTGGTCTGGTCAATGAATTTTGATCCGTTGCAAAAAACGAGGTCTTATCATTTCTCAATGTCAGTCTTCCCCGAATACTGGTGAAAACATCCAGCGGATATCTAACACTGTATTGCCCAAGAAGGATATTGTAGAATTCCCTTTGAGGAGTGCCACCGCTGCGGTCGATGTCTCTTCGTTGTGCTTTGCGATAAAATGCTACCCTTTTATCCAGTCTTTTTTTATTGTTATCGGCTACTGCAAAATATTCTGTCCCATCAAACGAAGTTGGAATTCTGACACCTACTTCGATCTGATAGTCCTCCAGAATGTCCTTGATATTGGTCTTGATGAGAAGACCCGCTGCTGTTGTAGAAAACTCTTCATCCGGACCTGTATAACTCTCCAATCCTTCGAAGAGCAGGGTATTATCCATCTTCGTGGTGACATAGTCTGTCTTAAATTTTACACGATATGGAATGATCCTGCCCGGGCGAAAACGTTGCACCGGTGGATGCTCAATATTGAAGGGTAACTCATTGGAAGAGATCGTCTCATTATTAACTGGAATAAATATCGTATCTCTTTGAATCTTGATCCTGTTGGTATTAGAAGGAGGGTCCGGAAACTCCGTCTGAAAAAGATATCTCCGATCGATAGGATATATCGTATCTACCTTGACCACCGTGTAAAAGGCATCCAAAGTGTCTGTAATCGTATAGCGAGTGTCTCCCAGAATTTCCTCAATCTCCAGCGTTTGGGTAATACCCGTATTTCTGGAAGCGATCTGTAATTTTTTAATCGACTCTTGTTTGTAGGTTGTATTCATGGAAGATTTTGGTCTGATTGAATCTGTGCGAACCAGATTGTAGACATAGCGATCTTCATACCTGGTCAATTCAATTAACCTTTGTCGTTTAGGAACTGCATGTTGCAGGATAATGTCACTGGCCTTATTAGAGGCAGATCTGTTAAATGCTATTTTCTTGTAAACCGGAACCGTGACGATTGAATCCACTTCCAAAGATTCTGCAACTTTCCGCAGTGAATCCCTGGGACCTACAATTTTCTCGCCATTGGTTAGATATATAGTGGTTTCATATCCGTCAAGCACCGACTTCAAATACCCCTTGAATCTGTTCATGATACCATTGTCATTATCCAGATAAGTATAGTGTATGCTATCCAGGGTCGTTGGTGCCATCTCTGATACAAACGGTGTTTTTGTAACCTGGGTCAATACATTTTCGTCTTCACCCAATTCCAGAAAGAAAACATCCATGTGATCTATAGGAAGGATCGTATCTAATCGCCGGCGTTCTAAAGATTCATCTGGTCGATTGGAAGTAAATAGAATACCTTCAAATTCACCAATACTGACATATTCGGCATCAAGATCATCAAAGTAATCATTGGTAACTCGTCGTGTTAGCAAAGACTTGGTATTATACGCGTAGATGTCAGAGAATCCGTTAACCGTTGCTGTAAGGTACATTTGAACATTGTTTCTGTAGCTAATGCTATGTACCCTGTCAAATTGGGGGTCCAGTAAATCTTCCAGAATTTCTTCTGAAGCCACATCGTATTGCGATATCAATATTTCGTCATCCCTGTCATAGACCAAGGTCAATTCCAAACCGTTTGGATTCCAGGCTATATGGGGATAGTTGTCATCTGTGGCCTGTATGGCATTTCGAAAACCATACTTGAAAACCAACTTGCGCTCTTCGTTTATTAAATCGTAGAGATAGACTTTGATTCTACCGATTTCATTCTCGACATAGGCTAACATAGTCCCTGACGGATGCATCTTCAAATCAGTAATCTTTACTCTGTTCTTACTTTTTATATCCACAGGATTTTTCGGGGACTTAGCGGATAGTATGCGTCGATCAGTATTATATCGCTTTTCAAAAAATTGCAACCATTGTGCTTCTATAGTTTTCATAGGAATTCCAAGCACGTATAGGAATGCACTTTCCAGATTTCTGTTGATCCGTGTCAGGTATAGTAAGTTAGAAATGGTAGAAGCTCCATATTGCTGCCCGATAAAATACCAGAACGCATGTCCACCGATCTTTGGGTTTTCATAGAGGACATCATTAAAATCCCTGTATAGTTTCGTTCCTAAGTTTTCCCTCAGGAAAGCATCCAACTCGTGATTCCAGGACTCTCCAACATACGCCGATAAACCATCAATAAACCATTCCGGTATATCACTGGCGACCGCATTCTGGACAATGTCCTGAAGATTGGATCCGAAATACAGTGAGTTGAGAAAAACACCTGCAATGCCCTCCCTGACTGCGATATGCAGATCTTTGTGGTTTCCATTGAAATGGACAAACATCTTATTCCCAATGATCTTGGTCTGTCCGGTTGTATTAGTAAAAGCTTCTTCTGTACCGAGGTTACTCTGTTTGAGATCTGTCAGGTCCGTATAGACGATGAGTTCGATTCTTTCGGATAGTTGATGTTCGATCAAACCCTGGATTTCTTCAAAATCCATTTCTGCAAGTTGCACTGCTACCCTCCCTACATTCTGTGCTTTTCCATACCAGTAGGCGGTAAAATGGTCAGTCTGATATTGATTCCATGTTTCAAAATCATCATTATACTGAACGCGATTTTTGCCAAACTCAACTTCACTTTGAGTGTTGACATGATGTAATCCCAATATTAAAAACAATCCTAAGAGCCAATACCGCAATTTCATCCGCATGCTTATCGGTGTGGATAAATGATCAATAATCTTATAGTTTAAATATAGCAACAAAGAGCAACTATTGTTTATCCTTGTCAAAGCTAATCAACCGGATATTTATGAATGTCATATCCCTTACTTTCAACGAATTTCAGGAAAACACCTATATACTATACGATGAGACGAGCGAATGCGTCATCATAGATCCCGGATGCAGCAATGCACGGGAAGAAAAAATTTTAAGTGAGACCATAGAAAAACATCAGTTGCGACCGGTCAGATTGATCAATACACACTGCCATATTGATCATATATATGGCAATCAGTATATAGCTGAAAAATACGACCTGCCCCTGGAAAGCCACCGTGGTGAAATTCCTGTCCTGGAGGCGGCTCCACAGATTGCCATGATGTATGGTTTGAAGGCAAATCCATCTCCCCCAATTACCAAGTTCCTGGACGAAGGTGATCAACTGACCTTTGGTAATACGACATTAGATGTGCTTTTTACACCTGGTCACTCCCCTGCTAGTATTTCTTTTTACAATGCTGCAGATAAGATCCTGATATCGGGAGATGTACTTTTTCAGGGAAGTATAGGGCGGACAGATCTGCCAGGTGGTAATTATGATCTGCTGATCAACAACATCAAAACCAAATTGCTCACTCTGCCCGATGACGTAGTTGTTTATTCAGGTCATGGCCCAAGTACAAGTATTGGATTTGAAAGAAAGAACAATCCATTTTTGCAACAATAATCAGATAGTCGCCCCGCTTATATTAAGCATTTGTTATATGGTAAAAATGCCATTTTTAGGGTACATCCTCTCTTCTATTTTCATCTAATTTTGTGCTTGCATAGAGACCAATGTTTAAAACTTGGCCTCACATAATGATTTTACTTAATTCCTGAACATCCTACTAGCTTCTTCCCCAACTCCCCCTCAAAGTCTAGTGGATTATGACTCAAAACCAGTATGAAACAAGCGATCCTGACTTTACATTCCCATCTGTGTAATTCCCTATCCTTTTGTTATTCAAAGTTTAAATTTTTAAAATCACTTTTGTCGATCACTTCGATGAAGGCAGTTTACGTATTTGGAACTCTAGTATTGAGCTTATCCTCTTCGTTAGAAGCTAAAATTGATACACCAACTTTCAGTCTTTACAGTACCCCGATTGATGATCCTAATTTTGTATTTGTGGTTCAGGACGATATGGATTGTACCACATCCATTTCTGGTGCAGGAGCCTTTGTTCGTGAAAGTGGTGTATCCGGCACTCCAACCAATGCCGATGGTGCCCCAGATGGGAATCTCACAGGCAAAATTAAAAGTTCTGACTATCTCGTTTTAAAATATCCATCAATGGATATCGGTGGAGACATATGTATATCTGTTGGTTTTAGCAATAAAAACGGTAAGGTCGAATTCGATCTCAATGGTGAAAAAACGACTATAAAGAATCCAACTAAATCAACGGGATACATTATGCAAGAAATTTGTATCCCTTCGACCATTTCAGGAGAACAGATACTAAAGATCCGGGAAACAGGTAGTGGAGATATCAAAGTAGATGGATCGACTTACGGCGGTTGTGCAGATGGTCAGGGGCCACCACCTGTTCCGGAAACAGAGGATATCGATCCAACAAATATTGAGTCATATATTCTTCTGTCTGAGGAAGACGTCAAGTTGAAAAACAATATCGTTCTCTCTGGAGGTGTCGGTGCCTGGGGATCAAATGGAAAGATCAAGATCGAAAACAACTCAGAGATATCAACTTTTGTAAGTGCTGAAGATCTGGATATCCATAGCAATAGCGACAATTCTGAATTGCAAAAATTTTATAGCCCCGCTCCGGCCCCTACTAGTGAGGTTCCTGAATATCTCCTTGCCGGCAACTTACAAGATCTCACTATTGATAAGAATCAACCCGACACCACTTTTCTGGATGGTACGGATTATGGCAAGTTGAAAATTAAAGAGGGCAATGTGATTGTCTTTACCCAGGATGTGATCTATTTTGAAAAGCTGGAGGTCGAAGATGGAAAAACCGGTCAGGAGACATATATCCTTGTCAACCCAAAGGCAGTTCTTATTGTAAAAGAAAAATTTGACTTGGGCAAGAAGGTTTTCTTTAATCCGACAGAAGAATTAGAAGTAATGGTATTTGTAACTGGCGAAGGTGATGATCACGATGATAACACTAAAGCAGAAATTGGAGAAGGATCTTTGTTCTTCGGAACGCTTGATGCCCGAAAAGGAGTGATCAAAGTAAAAGGGCAAAGCACCTCACAACCAACTATAATGACCGGTCAATTTATAGGCAGAAAAATTGAGGCTGATCAGCATGTAACCTGGCAATTGAATGTGGATGAGCTTGGGTTTATCGTACCTACATTTGAAGCTCCACCAAAAGTCGGCGATGTCTTAGTTCCTGCCCTAGAAGCTATCAAGGATGTTGACCCCGACCAAATCATTCTGCAATCCGATGATGTTTACGAATTCAACACGGACGAGGAGGTTCTTGTGGAAATTGTCACCAATAAAGGAAAGCAGGAAGAAGCAAAAGTGTTTTTGGATGGATTAGGATTAAATGATGGCTTTGACGGATTAAATGATCTGCTAATTTCTGGTTTCCTTTCTCTAGAAATCTTAGATAGATTAAATACACGCCCGGATCTATTCCAATTTGCAAGACCCATTTATAGACCAATTACTAAAAAAGGCGTCACAACAACATTGGGTGATGTGGCTCAGCGATCTGATTTTGTCCGAGCAGGATTTGGCTTAACCGGCGCTGGATCACGGGTAGGGGTTATCTCTGACAGTTATAATGCCCTTGGCGATGCCCAACAGGACATTGATAATGGAGACTTACCGGATTCAGGTGTTCTTGAATTACCTTCAGAAGCCAACTTTGATGGTTTAAGTGATGAAGGGCGGGCTATGCTTCAAATTATTCATGATGTTGCACCTGGAGCAGAATTGGCATTCCAGACGGGTTTTGAATGTGCCGAAGGATTTGCTCAAGCAATAAGAGACCTTGCAGATCCCAACAAAGGAAATTGTGACATCATCGTGGACGATGTCACATATATCACTGAACCTTTCTTTACAGATGGCCAGGTTGCTCAAGCCGTAGATTATGTTTCTGCCGCTGGGGTGACGTATATTTCTGCTGCCGGCAATTATGGAACAGCTGCCCATGAAGACCAATTTAGCGATGTCGGTATAATTCCACTGACCTTTCAGGATATTATAGGGACTGGTTCTGTCGCACACGATTTTGGTGGTGGGGATTTTCTACAAAGTGTTACACTCGCCCCAGGAAAATATACGCTTACACTCCAATGGGAGGATGATTTCTATTCCATCTCTGAAAATGATCCAGGTAATAATGGCGCTCAGACTGATCTGGATATCTTCCTGGTTGACAATGATGGAACGATTAGATATAGTAGAAATGTCGACAACCTAAATGATGACCCTTTCGAAAATGTCGATTTCTTTGTTAAGGGTGATGTTCCGACGACGACAAATATCATGATATCAAAAGCCGCAGGCCCTGATGTCAAATTCAAATATATTTTCTTCAGAAATGGAAATGGCGTCACCTTTAATGATAGCCAGTCTGGAATTAATAAATCTACATTGGTTGGCCAGGCGAATGCAGAAGGTGCTATTGCTGTGGGTGCCGTTCTATATCTTAACACCCCAGCATTTGGTTTGGCAGTGCCGACACCGGCATCATTCTCTTCTCGAGGAGGTACATTGGTAGATGGCCAGGACAGACAAAAGCCAGATATCTGCGCTCCAAATGGTGTAAATACCACGGTTGACCTGGGTGGAGTAGGTGCACAAATAGATGGTGATATATTTCCTAACTTCTCGGGAACTTCCGCTGCCGCACCACACGTTGCTGCAGCGATTGCCTTGTTAAAAGAAGGTAGAAAAGAATTTCTTGGGCTTGATACCTCTCCTGAAGAGGCACGTGATTTGATCAAATCAACCGCCTTGGATATGCAAGAAACCGGCTATGACATTTCCTCAGGTCTTGGTTTTCTCCAAATCCAAAATGCCTTGCTCACCTTTGCCAATCCTGATCCGGCCATTGAAGGATTTGACTTCAACTCAACTACTAATGAGTTAATGATAGATGGGGAATATTTTGTAAATAACCCAGACGAGAACATGCCTTCAACAGAAATCATGTTTAATGGCGCTCCGGTACCAACTGAATTCATGGATGATACAACCCTGATGGCCACTATAGTGCCCACAGGAGGCACGGACGAGTTTTATGTGGTGACCAATTCTATTTCTGAGTCCGGTGCAGATGGTGGAGAATCAGTAACCTATGAAGTTACCGGAATGGTTCAGGAAGTGATATCTGTAAAGATCGATAACCAACAAAGATTTTTTGGTTTGCTTAATGCGCCTTACACAGCTACACTCGAAGGGGTTCCAGATGGATCCACATTATCCCTGGCAGATTTAGATCTACAGTTTTCTACAGATGCTGATCCAATGAGTAGCCCGGGCTTCTATAGCATCATGGCAGACATTGGTCCCAATGCAACTCCAATAGTTAATCAATTTGATTTTGATATTTCGGATGGCACAATAGTAATAAGTAAGATGCCCGTCACGGTCAAGCCGCAGGACATTACTATTATATATGGTGATGATCTTTCCTATTGTGATAATAATACTTCTGCCTCAGATGACTTTGAATGTTCAGCAGATCCCGATGCAGAAATTAGTTTTGAATATGCCTTTACCGATGGGCTGAGTCCCACTGAAATCCAGGATTTGAAGACACAAGTTCAATTGGAATATGAAGCAACTCTAGCTAATGGTCTGGCCCTTGTTGGTGGATTTAATTTACTGGATGTAGTCGATGAATTGATCGGTTCTGTAGACCTGATAGATGATCTGCTACTTAAGGAAGTAGTCGCGATTTTGAAAGATTATGTTGTGGTAGAGGCTTCTGTCCTTCAAGGGATATTGAGCACTGCTCCAAACAATGCAACAACCATCGAAGGAGCTCTTGAACTTGTGGATGGTATACTTCTAGTAGATGCAACGGCTTTAGTCAATGGAACAAGGTCCATTGCATTAGTAGATGGGCGTGCCCTAGTCGATAAATTGGCTCTCGTAGATGGAAATATTGCCTTGGTTGATCAAGCGATTGCCCTGGTTAACGACGTCAACGAAGGAGTAACCGATGCAGTTGCACTTGTTGATGGTGCAGTAGCTTTGGTGGATGCCGTTGCATTGGTGGATGGAACAACTACCGTGGCGGATGCTGTGGCTTTGGTGAACAATTATAAGGTGTCGGATGCCACCGCATTGGTTAATGGTCGAGCTTTGGTAGATAAATTGGCCCTAGTTGATGCCACTGCACTGGTAGATGCTTCTGTTGCACTTGTTGACAATTCGATTGCTTTAGTTGATGGGAGAGCGTTGGTGGATGCCAGGGCCCTTGTTGACGAAATAGCACTTGTAGATAAATCAATTGCCCTTGTTGACGCCAGAGCATTGGTAGATGCACTGGCACTGGTGGATCAATTGGCTCAATTGGACGCTGCCGTGGCCCTTGTCGATATTGAAAATTTATTGAATGGTGTTGCGCTCGTTGATAAATTAGCGTTAGTCAATGCTCTTGCGCTGGTGGATAAAACCATTGCCTTAGTGGATCAGGTGGAATTAACCAATGGCGTTGCTCTTGTAAATAAAGCGTCTCTTACTGATCTGCTGGGTCAGAGTGATGA
>JAHHJQ010000081.1 GCA_018680005.1 Bacteroidia bacterium
GATCAGGGGGTGTTGGAGTTGTGTTGAGGGTAAGCCTTTGTGGAACGCCAGAATACCCTTACCTAGACAACTGACCAAAAAGACCCTAACTTTAGTAATCATTCACTTTTAAACCCTACGCCATGAAAAATTTGCTCTTCTTATTATTAGGACTTTTTCTATTTCCGAATGCTATGGATGCACAAGCCAGATTGAGTGCAAGAACTGTCTCTGCTGCCGGGGTTGATTATTTTTTGAAAATCGAAGGCATCGACGGAGAGGCCACCGACCAAAAACATAAAGACTGGATTGTTATTGAATCTATGTCGCATGCCATGGAGACCGCTCCATCAAGCCAAACCGGAGCTGCACGCAGACGTGCAGAAGTCAAGATCAGCGACATTTCTGTCACTAAAGAACTGGACAAAGCATCACCCAAGATCATGGAAGCTATCTGTACTGGAAAAGTAATTCCCAGCATGCAGATACACGCCAGGAAAAATGGGCAAGTATATATGGCCTATGAGCTCAAAAATGTAATGGTGACCAGTTACCAGACATCCGCTGAGGGTGAAGCCCCTCGGGAGCATATCCAGTTCAATTATGAAAAGATCAAGATGAACTATACGCAATTTAACAATCGAGGTGTTCAACAGGGAAAGACTGAATTTAGCTGGGACGTGAAGGCTGGAAAAAGTCAATAAGGGGGGGAGTAATTTGAAAGCCTGTAACCTGTAAATAAAAATCCTCTAAGTCAATGACTTAGAGGATTTTTGCTGTGTCTTGGTATCATAAGAAAAGAGAGCTATATCATGACAAAAAGGAACCTATTCATACAAATAGATCCCCTTGATATCCGGTGATTCCAAATTCTTTGTTAGCTATATGTTTCGTCAAATTTATTTGACGTATAAGGCCCAGCGCAGTATCTTAAACCCATGTCGATCAAAACCTACTACAAAGGTCGTCTTCCGCACATTCACCCCATAGGGGCTACTTTTTTCATCACTTTTCGATTAGCGGATAGCCTACCACAATCTACTGTCGAATGGCTGCGTAATAAGATTGAAAACGCAGAGCTTTCGTTGGACCATCAATCTTTTATGCGGGCTTTTCATTCCTATGATCGGGAGCTTGATATGAACCCTAGAGGGGCTTGTCTTCTTCGCAAAAAAGAAATTGCAGATTTAGTTAGAGAAAGACTTCACGAATATGATAATCGGCTGTACAATTTGATCGCCTACTGTATAATGCCAAATCATGTGCACATGTTGATTGATACTTCTATTCAGCTACCGGCCGATTATGATGGAGTACCACCACCCGATTATAAACAAATTGACCAGATCATGAAACTAATCAAAGGAGGAACAGCGAGCCAATCGAACCGCATACTCCGGCGAAAAGGTATTTTCTGGCAGAGAGAAAGTTATGATAGATATATCAGAGACTCAATGCACTTGGAAAATGTGATTCAATATATTTTGATGAACCCGGTAAAAGCAGGATTAGCAAAAGATGTACAGGATTGGGAATACAGTTATTATAAGTATGGCGAGGAGGGTTGAAATAAATTTCAACTAACATAGCTGTGAATTTAAAAAACCCTCTAAATCAATGACTTAGAGGGTTTAATTGTAGCGGGGGCTGGACTTGAACCAACGACCTTCGGGTTATGCTTACCACCACAGTTTTCACTGCTCCATCATCATCGATGGATTTGTAGTCTGGACTTTCTCTTCACCATATTTTTTTTCAAAACTTAGGTGTCTGCCATCAAGTCTCTACACCTTTCCCGGTATAAACCGGGACTTGGCTCGGGATTACCACACAACAGGCTTCCCCGAATTTGACAGAATTCACTCAGATTTTTCAATCTGAGCAGCCCTATTTGAGATCAAATTCCAAGCTTCACGAAAATCAAATGATTTTGGTTTTCGCTGTCGCTTGTCGGCTTCGACTAAGTGTATTTCGGAGCCGTAACTTATGAACACTTCGGCAGGCATGATATGGTTATAAGACCTCCCATCCGTTTTGAAGTGCTGCAAGTACCACCGATTGTTCGGCTATATCTCCTTTGAGCTTGGTACTTACTTCCATATGTCAATGATCTCGCAGAATAAAATAACTGAGCCCGACGAGCTACCAACTGCTCCACCCCGCGATATTCGGATCGCAAAAGTAAGGGAATTATCCACTTTTGCAAAGTGTCCTAAGACAAATTAAAAAACATACTATATTTCGAAAAAGTTCTAGTTCCAATCGATGTCTATATCCACATCATTAAAGATGCTTTCCACGATATTTTCCAATTGGTCATATTCAGATTTGGTCATCTGCTTCTTATCAAGGAATACATAGAGCGAACCATCCTTGACCTTAAACTGATAGTTGTCTTCTCGCCATACCTTGTATCCATTCATGGTAGTCTTTCCTTTGCCAATCTCTTTGGTAATGGAATCCACGATCTTGTCCGTATTCATCTTGGGTACTTCCAGGTTGAGGTCAAATACATCATCATTGGATGTCAGATCAATCTTGTTCCCATTCAGACTGAGGGAGATATTGGTTCCGTCGTCTTTCTGAGCTTGTGCGTCAGACGATGAAAGTGTAAGACCAGCAGCTAGAATGACTGCAATGATCAGCTTTGAATTAATTTTGATGGTTTTCATAGGTGCGTTGATATTGATTATAACGAATAAACGCAAGATGAAAAGTAGTCATATGTTGACCCGAATTAATTCGATTAATTCCCAGCTTTCTGGGATGAACCCGAAAGTAAAAAGGCCCATCCTTGTATCCAGATCAGCCTTTGTACTATTTTAATTACCATTTTTTACTCTTGCGCAACACCAGGTAATCCTGTGGGCATAGCATTTCTATCAAAGAAATCCGGAGCCTTCTTTTGTCTCGGATAGACTTCGTCCAGCGTATCTCCTTTATAGAGTCTTCCGTTTTTCATGACATACTCGATATCATTAGTGTTTCGGATATTATCCAGTGGATTAGAATTGAGAATCACAAGATCCGCCAGTTTTCCTGATTCTAAAGAACCCAGCTGTTTTTCAAGCCCTATGGCCGTGGCGCCCAGAATTGTAGCGGTCCGTAGCGCATCATGATTTTTCATTCCACCGGAGGCAACTGCCCATAGTTCCCACTGATATCCTAATCCTTGCAGTTGTCCATGCGATCCTACACCTACAATACCACCAGCCTCAACGATTTTGCGACAGGACTCCGCATGCTTCATAAAGACATGCTCTTCTTCCATAAACCATCCGGGACGTCGACGTGTCTTGGCATCCAACTCAGCTTTTGGTGTGAAGTGATTCAGCTTTGGATCATATTGCGGATTCTCTCTGGAGTAGAAGTAGTTCTCCCCCCATGGTCCGCCATATGCTACCAACATAGTAGGTGTAACAGCCATCCTGGATTCTGCTACCAAATTCACCACATCATCATACAATGGGTAAATGGGAAGCGCATGTTCGTGTCCGGGATATCCATCCAGCAATTGGGTCATATTGAGCTTCATATCCAAACCTCCTTCTGTAGTCGGCATCAAGCCCTGCTCTTTGGCAGCCATAATAATCCACTGCCTTTCCTGACGATTTCCTGTGAGATACATTTTGATCGTCTTGGTATCATAATACTCAGAATATTGTTTGAGTACATCCCTGGCATGATCCAGCGACTTGATTCGGTATGCCCAGAATCCAACCCCTGGACCTGTACTATAGATTCGTGGTCCGGGGATATCCCCAGCCTCGACCATATCCTCATACGTCAGTACATCGGTAGTTGCCGTTTGCGGATCCCTCGTCGTTGTCACACCATAAGCAAGATTGGCCGCATAGACCCACACATTGTTTTTGTGCAGTCCCCAACTTGGCCACATGTGGGCATGTGTATCCACATATCCGGGTACAATGGTTTTTCCCGACATATCCATGGACTGGGTACCTTCAGGAACAGCAACCTGTCCTGTCGGACCTAGAGCTTTGATTCTGTTGTTTTCAATTAAGACATCGCCATTGTCTAATACCTCGTCCCCATTCATGGTAATGAGCCGAGCATTGGTTAGTAAAACACGGCCCTGAGGAATATCTCGTTCGACTTTTACCTCGATTTTATATTCGACGGCTTTATATCCATCATCCTCTTTCTTCTTTTCTTCTTTGTCATCTGAGCTGTCCTCTTCTTTTTCATCATCTTCTTCGGCTTTTTCTTTTTTCGCCGCTTCTTCTGCTTTCTTTTTAGCTGCTAGTTCTTCCTCTTTGGCGATGGCGTCATCAATGCTGTACTCGAACATCGCATTTCCCAGTGACCAATAGACTGTATTGGATTCCGAATTCCATCCCGGCCATTGTCCACCTAGCCTGGTCAACTTTCTTGCAGGGAATTTGGCTGATTTAGGATTAGCTACATTGATCGAAGGTACTTCTGTGCCAATCATCGGGATGGTTACCGTATATATTTCGTTGTTAATCTGTGCCATTGCCATTTTCCCATCTGGTGCCATGGTGATCATAGTGGCATTGGAAGGTTTTTTTGCTGGTTCGGTTTCACTGGGTACCATCAGACAAAAATGTTCGTCATGTACCAATGCCGGATATGTAGTCACCCCTGATACCTTGACGTGCTCCTTGATATCCGTACCATCCCACTGCATGGATATCAGGCCTTTGCTTCCTTGATTGAGATAAATGCGCTCTTTCCCTTTCACAAAATGTGGATTGTAGCGCCTTTTAGTTTTATCAATGACATTGATATCACCTCCTGTAGATTTTATCCAGGCCAAATGCTCGTTGGCCCCAAAAGCGTTAGGACCGACTGCATCTGTAAACTTCTGTGCTGCCCCGGAAATGAACACAATTCTATTGGTATTTGAATCATAGACCGGGTTTGCATAGTATCCTCCGACAATGGTTAACTTTTGTGGTGTTCCGCCATAAGCGCTTACTTTATAGATATGACCTTCTTTCCCTTCCCAGGTAACGAATATGATTGATCCTCCATCTGGGGTCCATTCGGGCATAGCCTCTGTAAATTCATTGTTGGTAAGTCGTTTGGGAGTGCCATTGGGAAAATCAATGAGGTACAATCTGTTGAGTGCTGTAAACACCAGCTTCTTCCCATTGGGTGACACCTTGGGATCTCGAATCTGGGTGACAACCATTTCAGGATCATCGGATACTTCAAAGTCAAACTTCACCATTGGTCCGAAATCAATCTGCTCGTCCACCTCAAAAGGAATCACTTCAGATCCACTTCCATCGATAGCGACTTTGTTGATCTTTCCCCCAAATGATGCAAGGACATGCTTACTATCCGGTGTAAAAGTCATGGCCGGATAAACACCCAATCTTGATCTGGCCTCCTGATCATCTCGTTGAACAGGATATGCCAACCAATCCTCTTCACCTGTCACCAGATTTCTTTTGATCAAACCCGTTTCGGTATTATAGCGGGTACCATAGACCATCCACTTGCCGTCAGGCGAAAGCGTTGGTGCAAAGGCAGATCCATAACGGTTGGTTAGGCTCTGGATGTCGCCGGTCTCCCGATCGAACATCGCGATCTGGTATTGCGGCATCTGGGCGTTGTACTGCCAGTCGCTGACCCTTCGTGAAAAATACATGTATCGCTCACTCGGCCCAAAAGCGGGTTCAATGGTCTTGATATTATCCGGTTTCTTGATTACCTGGGCGCCACCTCCACCATCCTTGTGATACATATAC
>JAHHJQ010000086.1 GCA_018680005.1 Bacteroidia bacterium
GTAAGACCAACCATCGGTACTATAAGCCCAATTGATACTCTGCACACTAGAACAATTCTGGATATTAACACACCAAGTTCCATAAGAGTAATTTGAAAGTGTTGATGGTCCTGAGAGTTCAACGGTCCATATAAATCTTTCTGCGATGTGTAAGAATGGTTAGAATTACACTTATAAATGGATAGATAACTTAATACCTCAGCTTCAGCAAATAGCTTTGCTAGTTGTCTCCTTCTTGTTCTCCGAAGTCGAAACGTAGGAGAAAGCCTCCTCAATAACATCCAAATTCAGGTACATACTTATCCATAAACGCATCAACCAATTGCTGAAATTTTTCAGGATGTTCGGTGATATCCCTTGTATGATCCGATCCCCATTGGGTATGATGAAATTCACTTTCATCAGGGAGATGTTTGCTGATATTGACAGATTGCTGAGAACCGGTGGACTGATCACCCTGTGAATGGATGAGAAATACGGGTGCCTGGATATTGTTTACGTGAGATATTGATGAAGCATCATCAAAAGAAGTACCAGTGCGAAGCCAAACAAAAAGCTTCAACGCCGGGGTAAAGATCCTGGTCCATTTACCAAACCATTTATCCGCTCGTTCTGTAGTGGCCGTATGCCAATTTTCAAAAGGAGAATCGGCAATGATGAATGCCAATTCTCTTTTACTTTGACCAGCAGCTTGTAGGACCGTAGCAGCGCCCCAGGATACACCGAGCCAACCCGTCTGTGCATCTTTGAGGCCATTCTGCTTTTGTACCCAATCTGTCACAGTGATTAAATCTTCTGCTTCGAGTACCCCGCCTGTACCATAAGGACATCCGCTTTCATTGTGCGCACGGTGATCATAGAAGATCAGATCACAATCACAGTCTTCAAAAAGACGGCTATACTTGAGAGAACCGGTCCGGTTACTACCCCATCCATGGGCCATGATCACTGCGCAAGGTGCGTTGTCCTTTTGATAATACCATCCTTTGATTTCCGCATCATGAGCACCTTTAACGCTGAATTCCTTCAGATTTCCAAGACTCGAATACACCTTTTGATAATCAAACCCAGTTCGCCTTATCGACTTGTTCCTGACATCCGAAATGTTGGTCCCCTTCGGTATCAGTAGCATATCGGAAAAATAGTATGCCACTGCGAAATATATTGCCAAAAGCAGGAAAACCAGGAATAGCATTATTTTTTTAAGCATATTTTACTGATAAAGAATGACTTATAGTTGGAAACTAGTATTTTTTGATTTCAATTTATATTGCGTGAAAAGTGCATATTAATTTTTTCTTAACTCCGATGCAACCAAAGAAAATTGCACGGCGTCTATTAACCTGAAAACAGTAACGGATTGACTGTAGCGGCGAACCATAAAGAGATCATCGAAGCTTGTAAACGTAATGATCGTCAAGCTCAGTTCGAATTATACAGATTGTACTCGAAAGCGATGTACAATATTGCGTTACGAATGGTCAAAAATAGTCAGGAAGCTGATGATATGCTGCAGAATTCTTTTGTAGATGTGTTTACGCATCTGCATACATTCAAATACCAGTCTTCATTTGGAGCATGGATGAAAAGGATCGTCATCAATAACTGTATCAATTTTTTGAGAAAGAAGCGGTTTGAACTGACTGAATTGCAGGAAGGATATCATGACAGATACGAGGAAGAAGAGGAAGCCATCGATCATTCGACTACGGTAGAAGCCGTCAAAAATGCATTATATGATCTGCCAGAAGGGTATCGGGTAATTTTTTCACTATATGCCCTTGAAGGATATGATCACGGTGAGATAGCACAGATCCTGGATATTTCAGAATCTACGTCTAAGTCACAGTATAGCAGAGCGAAACACAAACTCAGACGAATATTAAAAACAGATACCTACATCAATAAGAAATAGATATGGAAAGGGATCCATTAGAACGATTTATTCAAACCAATAGGGCTGCTTTTGACAAGGCACTTCCCAGCCACGATCTGTGGTCCAAAATTGAGGAGCAATTGCCACAGGAACGGCGCGGGGAACTTCGGCTTCTTGCAGGAGGGAGAAGATCATTTGCCTTCAGTGTGATGAAATATGCCGCTACAGTACTGGCCATTGTATCGCTATCGGTCTTTGGAACATTAAAATACGTGCAGTCAGAATCCAATATATCTCCAAGCTTGCTCGCCGAAATTGAAGAATTGCAGCAGTTTTATAATTTCGAAGTAGAGCGCAAAAAGTCTCAACTGACAAGTTTTGATTTAACTGAAGTTAATGCAGAGCTCAACAATATAGATCAGGTCATCGATGAATTACACACCGAATTGGAACAAGTGCCTAATGGTAGTGAAGAAAAAGTCATCCATGCCATGATCAGCAATTATCAGCTGAAAGTATTAATCCTGGAAAGGATGCTGGAAGCAAAAACTAACCAAGTCAATAACACTAAAGAAGAGAAAGATGAAGTCAATATTTAATCTAATTATCTGTATGCTCCTATCCATCGGAGTCGTGAGCGCTGATGACCTTCGCAAACAAGAATTTACGAAGAAGATTAGTAAAGAATACACGATCAATAAGGATGGAAAAGTAGAGCTTTCCAATAAATATGGAAAGATTGATGTCAAGACCAATAATTCAAACATGGTCGTGATCGATATTGAAATACGGGTGGACGCCAAAAATGAAGACGTTGCCAACGATGCTTTTGAAAGAGTAAAAATCGATTTTATGTCCAATTCGGATTATGTCAAAGCATCCACCTCCCTAGAATCACAAAAAGGCTGGAACAACTGGTGGGGCAACAAAAATTACAATCTTCAAATTAACTATGAAGTTTCCTTACCCAAAACGGTAGAACTGGATGTATCCAATAAGTATGGCGATGTATATGTGACTGACCTCGAAAATGACCTTGACCTTGAAGTGAAGTATGGAAAATTTTATGTCAACTCCGCTTATGATATACAACTTGAAGCCAAGTATGGAAGCGGCGATATAGAATCTTGTAAAAACATTGTCGCAGATCTAGGATATGTAAGTGGTAGTGGATTGAGTATAGAAAAGTGCGATAAGGCAGAAATAGACTCTAAGTACTCCAAGATCAATATCAAGTCAGCGGAATCTATAAGGTCTGATGCAGGGTATGATAATTTTAATATTGGTAAAGTAGAGGATTTCAGATTGGAAGGAAACTACAATAAGATCGAGATTGAAGATATCGTCAACCTCAATGTGGATTCACGATATACCAATATTGCCGTTGAAGATTTCAGGGGTTATGCGGACATTGAAATGGGATATGGAGGGCTGGATATCTATACGGTGCATGCCGGGTTCAAAGGCATCAATGTAGATAGTAATTATGGCGCCGTGAAGCTGAGAATGTCGACAGATGCCTCTTACGCTGTAGATATCACAACAGATTATGCTGGTATTGAATATCCTGACAATCTGGATATCAAGATTCGGGATTATGGCAATAAAACGAAAATGCTAGAAGGAACCTTTGGTAGTAATCCTACCGGAACGATTAAAATCGTTTCTGACTATGGTTCCGTAAAGATTAGATAGAATTTGAATAACACTTTCTCGAAAAGAGGCAGCTATGTATGCATATCGCGGCCTCTTTTTATTTTAGAAGAATCGGGGATTAACTACATTGTTGACATCACTACCAAATCGGTAAGAGACACCAAAGAATCCTCGGTAAGAAAAATTGGAATCTAACTGACGAATTCCGAGAAGGATCTCCTCTTCACTGAGATCACCTTTACTGATGTTGATTCGATCAGCGATATAAGAGGCATTGAAGGATAAGTCAATACTAAAGCCTTTGAAAATATTCCATTCTAACTCAGGACCAAATGAAATACTCATTTGCTCAAGGTCCCGGATGTAATTATTGTAACTAAATTCTAGGCCAAAATTGCCCCAATCCTTGATGATGTTGTATTCAATATTCAGATTTTGCTGGATGACCGTTTCTTCGGTGAGACCAAAGGTTGTTTCTTCGATATATTGATTCCTGATGGGACCGATACGATACAAGAATGTAAACTGCTTTGTGGTAGCTTCTGCATAGGGAAATACACTGTATTCAACTGCTGGTTTAATGCTTATACCCTCTGAAATATTGGAGAAATCACTGGTTTCATGTGATGCAAAACCACCTATAGACCAATGGTCACCAATACTTTTTGCGTAGAGTAAAAATATATTGGACGAGTTATTCCGGTTCTGGATGATACCATCATCTCCCAAATCAAATTTTCTGCGATTCTCACTATATCGAATGCTTATAAAGAACTTACTTGCTTCTATGATACGACTGGCAGAAACACGACCTGAAAAATCAAATCGTTTAAAAGCTTCTTCTCCACCGACATTGCCATTAGCGTTTATTCTAAATACCCATGCATTCCAGGGATCATCAGCTTCAATCGATGTAACTTCCAGATCTTCAGGAACTTCTACCTGAAATGTAATATTGTCTGCCCACTGTGTCTTAAGTAAGTATGGGAGTAGCCCCTTCTCTATATTGTTGAGGATCGCACTTCGAACGACGCCATCGCTATCCTCAGGGTTAACAAAAAATAGTAATGTTGATTCTTCACCAATATTGGTTTTTTGATCTATAACCTTAAGCGAATATTGCCTGCCGCCATTTGCCGAACGCTGACTAACTAATTGCAGAAATATATCAGCTTCTTGCCGATCTCTCATAAAATCAGCGTATTGCATCTCCTGCCTAAAATACTGTCTATCACAACCTCTGGTTTGACAGTCTAAAAATATTTTGATTTTAGCAGGTGCTCCAGATTGTGCTGAAAGGGAGCCAACAAGCAGTCCAAAAGCAAAAAGTAGAAATAGATTTTTCATGGATAATTTAGATGGTCCTAAACGGCTAAACGAATGAACGAAATACAATCTGGAATGGACAATATCTTTTCACTATTATCCTTGCATTAACACTAATTTACGTTCTTAACTCTCCTGTTATCTTTTTATCCTTGATCTCCAGATAGTTTTCAATTTCTTGTTCGATGTAGAGCTGTGTCTCGCGATTCATTCCCTTAAGGATTTGGACACGCTTTTCATTCTTTAGAATAGCATAAAGACCATAGGCATGATTCTGGACTCCATTGGTGGTTGATGCCACATACCTCGTGACGTACAATTGTTTGATATCTTTTGAGGGAATCTTGTGCTTTTTGAAAAAAGGTAATTTGATCGGACGATGACTGATCTCCAGATAATGGCGATCTACAATGATGTCTGTGGTATTGACAAATATGGATGCAACATATCCAATCAATCCTAAGCCGACCAAGAGATGAAGCGAAGTGCCCAGTAAAACGGATATCTCCCCAGCCATCAATCCACCAACGACCATAGGTATGATGATCAGGTTCCAGAGAAAAGCAAAAAGCACGAGAAATCCGAATCCCTTTTTCGGTTTTGTCTTTAACCAACTGACTTGCATATCCAATTCAGATTGTAGTTTTAGGACTTCCAGACCCTCAGGCATAAAAATCTCAGGACGATTGCGATCCCAACTTTTAATCTCGTTTTGGAAATCAAAGATGCTATTGCAATTGTGACATTTGGCTATTGTATTGTTGATATTGATATCGGCTGCCAGTATAGGTGTTCCACATTCGGCACAATCGATATGTAGAATTCGATCTTTAGCCCCCTTAGTCTTGTACTTGTATTGGTCTTCGTATTCCATTTGTCCGAAAGATTAGAGTCCTGCAGCGGCAGAGATCTCTAACATACGATCAATGCATGCTCTACCATCACGGATCACTTCATCACTTAGGATAATTTCCGGTAATTCATACTCCATACAAGTGTATAGTTTTTCCATCGTATTGCGCTTCATATGAGGACATTCGTTACATGCGCAAGTATTATTGGGAGGAGCAGGAATGAATGTTTTATTAGGTGATTTTAACTCCATCTGATGAATGATGCCTACTTCGGTAGCAACGATAAATATATTGGCTTCACTTTCCTGGGAATATCTTAAGAGACCGCTAGTCGAACCGATAAAATCAGCTTGTTCCAAAAGGTGTGCTTCACATTCAGGGTGTGCGATTAACTTGGCTTCAGGATGCCGTTCTTTGAGTTTGGTGATCTTCTCCGCCGAGAATATCTCGTGTACCATACAGGTGCCATTCCAAAGTACCAGATCCCTTCCAGTCTTCTTTTGAAGATATGCACCCAGGTTGCGGTCAGGAGCAAAGATAATTCCTGTGTCTTTTGGAATACTCTCAATTACATGCACCGCATTGGTTGAAGTACAACATATATCTGTCATGGTCTTCAGATCGGCAGTACAATTTATATAACTAACGACCATATGATCCGGGTATCGCTCCTTAAACTTTTTGAATAAAGGAGCTGGACAGGAGTCCGCAAGTGAGCAACCTGCTTTTAGATCTGGAAGCAACACCTTTTTGTGAGGTGAAAGAATCTTGGCAGTTTCAGCCATGAAATGTACACCGGCAAAGACAATAATATCTGCATCCGTACTTTCAGCCTGCTGAGAGAGACCAAGACTGTCCCCGATATAATCTGCGATATCCTGAATTTCCGATTCCTGATAGTAGTGCGCCAGAATGATGGCGTTTTTTTCTTTTTTCAACCGGTTGATTTCTGCTACGAAATCCATTTCGGGATCCAGGTCGATATCCAAAAATCCGGTTTTATCAAGATGCTTTTTTGCTGTTGCTATTGAAGTGGTCATTATAGAGACTTAGTGGTTATTTACAATGTAATACGATTGAATAGCGTGTGGTTCAACATTTTGACGGGAATACCTCTAAGATGTAACCCGTGTTAAAGATGAATATTTGCATATTATTTTGCTTGTAGCATGAAAATCGTTGGACGCTTATGCAAAGATGATTTTGCATTCTTCTTCCATTCTTTGACTGATTTTACGGAAATTTCTTCTGATGGTAATGTTAAATCTGCGGCAAATCCCAATTTGGTGGTTGGAACTAAGACTTTTAATGCAACTTCCCAGAGTTGGTCGTTCCGATAGGGTGTTTCCATAAATAATTGTGTTTGCCCGGTTTTTCGCGATTGAGATTCTAAGTTTGTGAGTTCCTTTGCCAATTGATCCTTCTTTACGCTGAGATAACCATGGAATGCAAAAGACTGACCATTCATCCCGGATCCCATTAGTGCCAATAGTATAGAGGATGGACCTACCAGAGGGTGTACTTTGAGGTTCTGTTGGTGTGCTGCTGCAACTAAGATATTGCCAGGATCTGCAATGCAAGGCACACCGGCTTCAGACATCAATCCAAGGTCTTTGCCAGCTTTAAGAAGTGCAATAGCCTGATTAACCTGAGTCCCGTTATCTCCTCTTTTATCCAATTCAATAAAAGTGATCTGGTCGATATTTTTTGTTTTCGAAACTTGACGTATAAATCTTCTGGCAGTCCGAACTCTTTCAACAACAAAATGATCTAGCGACTCAATTGCAGTGTAAACCTCACGGGGAATCATGTCGTGAGATTCTGATCCCAGGGTCACAGGTATCAGTATCAAAGTCCCCAACTTGATTTCAATCATACGCCCTAGTCGCTTGTCATTAATTCCTGAGCCTTTTTCTGCAATTTTTCCAGCCAGGACTTCAATTGATCATGGCGATCATAAGCATCTTTTCCTGGTCTTTGATCAGCTCGCTGTAGCATGCGGTACAGATAATTGGTTTGAGCCAACAACATGGGCTGTTCATAGCGTCCTTCTTTCGTCACTAATTCCTCATGAATGCTCTTTAAATCTTTGTTGTCCTTCATTTTCTTTTTAATAGACCGTTCAAAAACCTCTGCTTTGGCCCTTAGATCTTGAATTTGAAGCGAAAGACTTTCCTGCATTTTAAGATCTTCCATGGTTACACCAGCGTCCTTTACCCTTTGCTCGACATCTACTTCGACTATCGTGCTGACTGTATTGCCATTAGCAGTGAGCTTCACTTCATATTGACCGGGAACTACATATGGACCAACTCCTCTATAGGTTTTCTCTTCTTCATCCCAAATTCCCTGGTGTCTCATGTCCCATGAAAATCGATGCATTCCTTTGGTCACAGGCAGACCGGCAGTGATTCCTCTTCGGCGAAATTCTGTTTGCATGTTTCGTTCTTCGGTTAGCGTTTCGTCCTTTACTTCCGTGATGTTTCTAAAAGTTCGAATCGGTGTATTCGCGTCTGCTTTGGATATTTCGAGGGTAATGCCTTTGTCAGCATCCGCGGGGAGATAGAAATCCAACAATATTGAAGGATTGCGATAGGAGGGGACACTGGCTTCGCCTCTAGAACCACGAAAATACATCCGCTTGCCTGGTTCGGTATTGAAAATGGCTAATGATCTTGGTTCGGACTCCATTTCATGCAGCGGGGTAAGATTGTCCATTATCCAGAACGAACGTCCCATCGTAGAAATCACCAGATCCTTTTGGTGCACTTTTATATCCGTAATAGGTGTCACAGGCAAATTCTGTTGAAATGGCTGCCAATGCTCTCCATCATCCATGGATACAAAAAGCCCGTATTCCGTACCTGCATAC
>JAHHJQ010000049.1 GCA_018680005.1 Bacteroidia bacterium
GGTATATCCACTATCACTTCAGATTCATAGACTGCCAACGACAAAGCGCCCACCACAGTAAGACCTGCATAAACTACCTGGTCCGGACAACAACGGGTTACCCTCAAATGCGGCAATCCTTCAAAAACGATATAATGAATCGTAGAAGAATCGCTGAGCCCAAAATTTTTAGGATTAACTCTTAAAATTTTAGAATTGTTGATGTACAGATCCTTGACTTCATTCTCGAAATGAATCATTGGCGTGTTTTCGAGTAAAGCCTCGTGCGAAAGATAAATGCCATCGCGGAATTCGAAAAATTGATGCAATACCTCGCTCTTTTGGCCTTGCACCAATCCGAAAACCAACAGAAATCCAAACATCAATGATAGTCTCATAAACTTTCTGAGGTAAGAGAAGCAAACACAGATTCGATAGAAGTATCTCTGAGGTTCATACCCATAATCGCATTATCCTTTTCTTTTACATAATTAAAAAGTGCTCTTCTGATATCTGTCTCTTTCTTAAATGAAATTGTATATACGTTTCCGACAAGTTCAATATGATCAATGGCAGGCACAATGGACCTTAGGTCATCCATTTGAATAGGTTTTTCAAGTTCAAGTTCCAGTGCTCGGTTACCATCGACTAAGGCATCAACTTCTCCTATAGAACAATCCGCAATGATAGTCCCTTCCTTAATGATAATGATCCTGTCACATAGTGCCTGTACTTCCTGAAGAATGTGAGAGGAGAATAATACAGTCTTGTCTTGACCAATTTCTTTTATCAATTGACGGATTTCTTTGAGCTGATTGGGGTCAAGCCCGGAGGTTGGCTCATCCAAAATCAAGACAGACGGATTATGAATGATGGCCTGTGCGATTCCTACCCTTTGACGATATCCTTTGGATAAATCTAACAGGCGCTTGTGGCACTCCAGTTTTAAACCAGTAATCCGGATTACTTCATTAACGCGTTCCTTCAAATTATTCAAACCATGCAGCCGGGCCGTAAAATCAAGAAACTCCTTCACATACATATCCAGATATAAAGGATTGTGCTCCGGGAGATATCCAATCCGCTTTTTTGCTTCTAATGGATTTACAAGCATATCGATCCCGTCTACCTTTACTGATCCGGAAGTCGGTGTAACAAATCCGGTAATCATCTTCATTGTCGTGGATTTCCCTGCACCATTGGGACCTAGAAATCCGACAATTTCACCCGGTTGGATAGATATAGTAACCTCTTTTGCAGCGGTTTGAATTCCATATATTTTTGTCAGGTTCTTGGTTTCTAAAGACATCTATTGAGTGTAGAAAAAATCGCTTGAATATGGTTAATAATTGGTTAAACAATTTGGCTGCCGACAAAAGCACAACATTGATGAAACTATGATACGTAACTTGGGTTCTATAGTTGATGATTTCCGTAGTTCAAATGTATAAAAATCATAATATGATCTTGTTGATACTTTTTTTAATGCAATTCTTCGTGCAAGCGTGTCAAAATAACAGCTCCATAACAATCAATAATCCGCCAGAAAAAGTTGAAGCTCAGTTGGATTCTGAAAGCAAATTTGAGTCAGAAGAAACATTGGTGAATAGTGATCTAGATGTAGTAACGTCCGCTGATGCCAAAATCTTGTCAGAATATAAAATCGCCGACCAGGTTCAACAGGATGAGTTTTCATCTTCACAAACCATTTCTCAGACTTCGGCAATTGATAACAAGGAAGTGACAACAATCAACCCATCAGCAAATTGGACTTCAGATGATACCGGGGACAAAAATGAAAAAGAAATTGAAAAGGAGGCCATTTTATTAAGTGATCACCAACTATGGAATGCCTTATTGAGCAAACATGTTGAAAGCGGAAAAGTGGACTATAGCGGATTGAAATCCGAACTCAGCAAATTGAATCAATATTTGGAATGGCTTAGGGATAACCCACCATCAGAAGGTGATAAGAGCAGAGCAGCTCTCGCCTATTGGATGAATGCCTATAACGCCTTTACCGTAAAGCTCATCCTGGACAATTATCCTTTAAAAAGCATTATGGATATAGATAGAGGTAAGCCATGGGATACGAAATGGATCCAATTGGGAGGAGCTACCTATTCTTTGAATCAAATTGAAAATGAAATCATCCGTCCAAGATTTCAAGAACCCAGAATCCATTTTGCGATCAATTGTGCAGCTAAATCTTGCCCTCCTTTGAGCAACAAGGCATTTACTGCAACAAATGTCGAAACTGAAATGGAAAGACTGACTAAAGCCTTTATCAATAGCACCGAATTCAACAAACTGGCTGAAAATAAAATCCAATTGTCATCGATTTTCGACTGGTACGCGGTTGATTTTGGCAATGTCAGACAGTATATCATACGGTATGCCGATCAACCTCTTAGTGATAAAGCACGCGTCTCCTTTCTCAGCTATGATTGGAGCTTGAATGAATAATAAAGAAGCCCTTTGAGGGATCTCAAAGGGCTTCTTTTATTATCTGTAGTCTGAATATTAGAGATTGGGAATTCTTAAGACTTGTCCAGGATAAATTAAATTAGGATCCTGTAGCATAGGCTGATTTGCTGCAAATATCTCTTTGTATTTCATAGGATCCCCGTAATACCTCTTTGCTATTTTGGAAAGTGAGTCCCCTTTTTTGACTTCATACATTTCAGCTTCTGGCTCTGGATTCATCACCGACAAACGGTCATCAACTGCCGCAACTCCGGCTGTATTACCCAGTGCGAGGACAACTTTTTCACGATCCTGAGTTGAATCCACCTGTCCATAAACTGTGACGACGTCCTCTTTCAGATCGATTGAAAGATTCGTCACATTGAGATTGAGTCCATGTACGATATCTGTTAAGACCTTTACTTTCTTCTTATGTATCGCTTCTGCGATATGCTCTTCAGATTCCTCTTTTCTTTCGATGCTTCTTGAACCTAAATTCTTAATAAATGAAAATAACCCCATTGTTATCTATTTAAGCGTTATTCTAAATCTGTTTGGCGCTAATGTAAACATAAATCTGAGTAAGACGCATCTATCCGATTATTATGATCGTAAAACAACGCAGATTAGACGCAATTTCTAAGGGCTCGATAAGTAATGAAGGCCCACATTCTAATACAAAAAGGCGTATATTTGCGGTCGCTTTTTCAAAACCATTTATCTCGATAAAAACATATTCATGCAAGGGAAAGGATTAATCAGGTTTTTCTTAGGGTTGATGCTCATCATTTGTATCTATCAATTCTTCCTGTACATACCAACAAACAAGGTAGAAAAACAAGCAGAAGAATATGCCACTAGTATTGCGCAGGATGCTCCGGATGAAGAAGAGAGAAGATCTCTTTTTTCAGATGCGCGAAGGGCATATTTGGATTCCATGTCAACCGAAAAAATATTTGGCACAAAACTGATCAAGGAATACACTTATAATGAACTAAAGCAACAACAGTTGGCCTTTGGTCTCGATTTGAGCGGGGGTATGAGCGTTGTTCTTCAGGTAGATATACGTGAATTCCTCTATGCGCTTTCTGACGAAAACAAGGATGCTACTTTTATTCAGGCGCTTGACAATGCTGAGGCAGAACTAAAAAATTCCCAATCGGATTTCGTTACCATCTTCGCGGATGAATTCCAACAGATCGCCGAAGGCAAATCCCTGGCCAATATCTTTAATAAAAACCAGGCCTTAAGACAGGACATTAACTTTGACACTCCGGATGGAGAAGTAATTTCTCTAATTCGAACCAAGGCTAATGAGACGGTCCAACTTACCTTCCAAAGGTTGAAAGAAAGAATTGACAAACTCGGAGTTGTCCAACCAAATGTTTCATTGGATGCTGCAAGAGATTTGATAATCGTAGAACTTCCAGGTATTGATAACCCTGAAAGAGCACGTTCTTTTCTTCAGGCAGCAGCCAAACTCGAATTCTGGAATGTTTATCGGGTAAATGACGCTGGGATTATACCTGCATTTCTCGCAGCAGATTCAAAGTTAGCTAATTTACGAGCAGGCGAAGAAGTTGAAGAAGAAGCGCCAGTCATAGAATCTATAGATACCATTTATGCGCAGTCAACCGATGCAGATGGGAATATCACAATAGATTCCACTGATATTACAATAGACACGCTTTTTGCTGCGGAAGATCCGTTTGCATCTAATGGTCCGTTATTGAGTCTTTTGACCCTTAACGGCACAGGAACAACCTTGAACTATGCTTTGACGGTCATGGGTACCTCAGAAAGAAATGCAAGGGGAACGATATCTGCAATGTTAGAAGAACCAGCTGTTAAAGCTCTTTTTCCAAATGATGTCATATTTAGATGGTCAAAAGATCCAGTCAAAGATATTACAACCGGAGATCGAACCACTACCTACGAATTGTATGCGATCAAGAAAGAAAGAGGTAAAGATGGTGCTCCTCTTGAAGGAGACATGGTCATAGATGCCTCGGCTCAGCCCGATCCAACAACCGGTCAGGTGCAGGTATCCTTAAAGATGGATAACAAAGGTGCGGCAATCTGGGGACAAATGACTTCGGTTGCAGCAGCAGACAATAATAGAGAAATTGCAATACTATTAGATGATGAAGTGGTATCTGCTCCCCGAGTAATCAATGCTATTCTTACCGGTGATTCACAAATCACAGGAGATTTTACGATTCAGGAAGGACAAGATCTGGCTAGTATTCTTCAAATTGGTAAACTGCCAGCTCAAACAAAAATCATTCAGGAAAAGAATGTCGGACCATCTTTAGGAGCGGAAAACATCGCCAGATCGAAATGGGCACTTATCATCGGATCCGGCATGGTACTTCTATTCATGTTACTATATTATGCAGGAGCCGGTATCGTATCTATCGTTGCACTAGTGCTCAATATCGTATTCATCTTTGCTGCGCTTGCCTCTTATGGAACTGTTCTTACCCTTCCTGGTATCGCAGGTATCGTATTAACAATCGGTATGGCCGTTGATGCGAATGTGATTATTTTCGAAAGAATACGAGAAGAACTAAGGTCCGGAAAGTCTACCGCAACAGCTATAGCTGATGGATTTAAATTTTCGTACTCCGCCATCATCGATGCCAACGTTACGACAATCATTACGGCTTTGGTATTAGCCAAGTTCGGCCTAGGTCCGATCAAAGGCTTTGCAATCGTATTGATTATAGGTGTTTTATCATCCTTGTTTACAGCAGTTTTAGTCGGCCGAATGATATTTGATTGGTGGACAAGCAAAGGACGAGATGTCAACTTTGCTACATCAATATCCAGAGGAGCGCTTTCAAAAGTAAATATCGATTGGATCGGTAAACGTAAAATTGCATATGTCATCTCAGGTACCATCATTGCTGCCGGTTTTGTCTCGTTTGCTACACGTGGATTTGATTTTGGTGTTGATTTCAAAGGCGGGTATTCCTACAATGTTGCACTCTCCGATGATTCAAGTTTGGAAAGAGATGACGTGTATGACATACTCAATGAGACCTTTGCAGCTACAACGACTGTAAAGGAAGTGGAAAACGCCAATACATTCGATATTACAACCAGCTATGGTGTCGACATTGAAGCAGATGATGTTGACGACCAGGTGATGCAAAAATTACACGAAGGATTTAGCACATTACTGGCAACTGAGCTGGATTATGATGATTTTAAAAATCCAAATGGTGTAGGCACTCATGTAGAGAGCTCTTATAAGATTCGTCCGACCATTGCAGACGATATTCGTACAAGTTCTTATTACGCTGGTACATTTGCCCTGTTATTGATCTTCTTGTACATCTTTATTCGATTTAATAAGTGGCAATATAGTTTGGGAGCTGTAGCAGCATTGGCTCATGATGTCCTTATTGTCCTATCGATTTTCTCCATATTTAAAGGATTGACTAGTTTCTCCATGGAAATCGATCAAAACTTCATCGCTGCTATTCTAACGGTAATTGGTTATTCGATCAACGATACGGTGGTCGTATTTGACCGGATACGGGAATTC
>JAHHJQ010000358.1 GCA_018680005.1 Bacteroidia bacterium
GTTCTGAGCAGCACAGCGATGAGCTCCGATCCTTTAGAATCATTAATCTGGTATTGATAAACCTGGTTGCCTGGTATTTTGAATCTTAATGAAGAAGGTCTGCTATAACCTTCGGACAGCGTAAGCCAACCTTCTTTTTCTAAAACATTGAGGGAATGGTAAGCTTCCAGAACCTGAAGATTATAAGCCTGGCAAAATTTGGTCAGATCAAAATCAAAACTTTCATTCTTCCCGCTTCCAATAGCGAGATTCAGAAAATTGGCCAATGATTGATACACTTTTCTGAGTGTAGTCATAGGGGGAAAACTCAACTCTATTGAAGTTGAAAGCTTATCAATGTCGCGCTGATAATATAGCAAAACAGCTTCAGCGTCCTGCCCGTCACGACCTGCACGGCCGGCTTCCTGGAAATAGGATTCTATAGTACCCGGAATGTGCAAATGAATGACTTGTCTTACATCCGCTTTGTCTATGCCCATACCGAAGGCATTGGTGCAGACGATGGTTGAAATTTTGCCTTCTGTCCAAGCCTTTTGTTTCCGAAGACGTTCCTTAGTTGAAAGTCCGGCGTGATAAAAGTCAGATTGCAAACCCAATCGTTTGAGATGATCACTGAATATTTTGGTTTGCTTTCGAGTATTGGCATATACTATCCTGGTGATTTGATGGTCTGAGCATAATTTCGCGAGGAGGTGCTCTTTAGATTCTGCCTGAGTAGTACTTAGTGCAATATTTGATCGAGCAAAGCTACTTTTGAAAATTTGGGCTTGTCTAAGTTCAAGCTGATCTTCGATATCTTCGATAACCCTTGCGGTTGCAGTTGCAGTCAGCGCAAGAATTGGAGATGTAGGATGCCACTCTCTAATATCCTTTATTTCGAGATAGGAAGGTCTGAAGTCAAACCCCCACTGTGATATACAATGTGCTTCGTCAACTGCTATCAGATTGACTTTCATCCTTTGGATACGGGCAATCGCCATCTCAGACTTTAACCTTTCCGGGGAAAGGTATAACAGTTTTATCTTGCCATAGATGGCGTTGTCCAGAATTCTATCTACCGCAGATGGATGCATGCCGGAATAGATTGCTTCGGCAAAAATTCCCCTTTCTTTGAGTCGTTCTACCTGATCCTTCATCAATGCGATGAGGGGAGAAATCACCAAGGTCACTCCATCTGTCATCAACGCAGGTACCTGATAGCAAATAGATTTGCCACCTCCCGTAGCCATAAGGGCCAGTGTGTCGTGACCATCAATGATGGATTGAATAATTGATTTCTGATTCTTCCTGAAAGAAGTATATCCCCAATATTTTTGAAGAATGGTTTCTGGTGACATAGCGTCAAGGATACCAACTTTATGTAAAAAACAAAAGGTATCTACACAATTCAGCAGAGATACCTTGTTTCTTTAAGGCAATGATGATCTACCACTTATATTTTTCGTCGTATTCCATACTTTTCTTTGTGGCCAGATTATAGGATATGGTCAGTGCACCGATCATATATCGGTCTTTGTTACCCGCATTTCCTCGTGCTTCGCCAAAGGGATTTGGATTTGCACCAGAATCGATCTCCATGGTTCTGTATGAGAGTGCAGCAGCCACAGGATCAAGGGCACGCAGTGCGTCAAGATCAGGATAAGTGGTACTTACATCATCGAGGTAGTCTGTCATCGTGATTCTCACCCCATATTCTAAACTCACATTCAACTTGTTGCTAATGGATAGCTTTGCTCCAATTCCTGCTGGAATTGAAAGTGTGAAGAGCTTATATGGAGAACTTCCACCGAGTGTCTGACCCTCAGTACCTAATGGCTGGAGATCATAAGAAATCCCCAACAGTTCTGCCTTAGGGTTAAATCTAGCTCCTCCTACGCCACCAAAAATGAAGAAGGATGAGCCACGTTTATCACGAACATCAAAACCAAATACATTTACCTCGCCCATCAGCGCTAGTTCGATGATGGAGGTTTCAAAAGATAGATTTCTAGACCTCAACGGATTGGAGGCGCGCGCATTCAGATCAGATCCACTGATTTTGGTTGCTAATGCCTGTAACCTTACGGCAAAATGTTTGCTGATATTATATCGGGCAAATGCCCCATACGCAGCATTGATTTCCTTGTCTTCTAACGTTTTAAATTGAAGGTCTCCTGCATAATTGGATGCACCACCGAACACGCCAACTTCCAGGTATTGAGCATTACCTATACCAAGCAGTGAAAATAGCACTACGACTGTGGAAAGTATTCGTTTCATTATATGTCTTTTGTAATTTTTTGCTAGTATTAATCTATTATCAGGTGCAAAAAGGATTCCAATTTTTTCTCATATGTAATTGCTGTATTGGCCAGGAAATGTCTTAACAATTCATTTAATCGGAATTATTTTGAAAACATCTTGTTATTTATCTTGTATAGATTGAGTAAGTTTCAATGAACACTATAAAATACCTTTCAAGCCTTGTTTTAATGTGCGGAATATGCTGCGCAACGAGTGTGGCGTATAGCCAAATTCAACCACCAGCTGATTGGTACCTTCTGGATCCTAAGATTGACAGCGTCAATGGAATAAGCCTCAATAAAGCATATGCCGCTGCGCGAAATCTAAAAAGCCATCCTGTGATCGTCGCCATCATCGACAGTGGTGTGGATATCTATCATGAAGACCTAGAACACGCTATCTGGGTTAATGCCGACGAAATACCCAATAATGGCATAGACGATGATCAAAACGGCTACATTGATGATATCCATGGCTGGAACTTCATTGGAGGAAAGAATGGGGAAAATGTGAAATATGAAACCCTTGAGATCACCAGACTCTATGGGAAGTTAAAAAGTAAATATGCAGATATTTCCGAGGAGAATGTTCGTAAAAAGGACCTTCAGGAATATGAACTATACATACACGCAAAGAGTGAGGTAGAAAAAAATCGCTCGAAAATTCTTAATGCGCTTAAGCCTATCGAAACTGAGGAACAAATTATTCTCAGTGCATTTCGTGCCGTTCGTGAAGAAATGAAAACAGATACGATAGATATCGCTGCAGTCGAATTGATCAAAGAAAATGCGTCTCCCTTTCTTAGTCTAGGTAAGCAAATAATTCTGAGCCTTTATGATTCCGAACTGGAATTTGAAACATATAGTGAAATCGAAGCCATAGCAAAAAAGGAATATGCTGCTAAAATGGAAGCGTATCGAATCAAATTGAACTATAGCTTTAATCATGAATATAATAGCCGCGTTTCTATCGTGGGAGATGATTATGAAAATAGCTATGATCGTCTCTATGGCAACAACGACGTTGTCGGCCCGGATGCATTTCATGGAACTCATGTTGCCGGAATCATTGCTGCCAATCGTCATAATCAATCAGGTATCAGAGGAATTGCGGATGATGTGTACATCATGTCTATCCGGACTGTGCCGGATGGTGATGAAAGAGATAAGGACGTCGCCAATGCTATATTATATGCAGCAGATAATGGTGCAAGCATCATCAATATGAGTTTTGGTAAATACTACACCTGGGATAAAGAAGCAGTAGATGCCGCTATTCGATATGCTGAATCCAAAGATGTACTCATTATTCATGCTGCTGGCAACAATGCGAATGATAACGATTCTAAGATCCATTATCCTTCAGATCGGTTAATGCCAAAGTGGTTTCTAGGGAGGAGATATGCCAAGAACTGGATCGAGGTGGGCGCTTTAAGTTGGCATCAGAATGACAAGGCTGTTGCGAGTTTCAGTAACTATGGACGCACTGAAGTAGATTTTTTTGCACCAGGTGTTGCAATAAAATCAACAGCTCCTGAAAATAATTATGCTGTCGCCAGTGGCACAAGTATGGCGGCTCCGGTAGTGGCCGGCATATCAGCATTGATAAGATCCTACTTTCCGGCTTTAACGGCCGCACAGGTCAAAGAAATATTAAAATCTTCTGTTCTGGATTGCACTTATCAGGTGATCTTACCAGGTGATCATAAACAAGTTCAATTAGAAGAAATCTGCGTAGCAGGAGGTATTGCGAATGCCTACACTGCAATACGAAAGGCTCAAAGAACGAAAGGGAAGAAGAAAAACACGACCGGAAGAATAATTCGCCCCTAGAGTATTTTAACCGATTTGATCGATTGTGCATTTAGATATGCATTAATTCTTTGCTTTAAATTTTCTCGATTGATATAAAGCTCGTTTTTCAAAGCCGCAGAATTAACTTTAATAGTGAGGCATCCTTTGTGGAAATAGATCTTTTCGGTATAGCGATTTACCATTTGTCCCATCTCCTCTTTCCAAAATTTTTCGATTGTGAGTTTATCCAAATTTGAACGAAGCCGATACTTATCCAGCATCTCTTGTAATACCTTTCCAAGATGAACCTCATTTTTTCTGAACATTGTGCTAATGTAATAGATATATCGATATCGCTATGAATTTGAGTATTCATAGTTGGAAATTTGACCATTGCTTATCTCTAGCCAGTCGGCGTCTATGCTAATGGCTCCAATCGTTTCCTTTACTCTTGTTTTATTGGTGTCGGTAAGTATGATTTGGCCAAAATCACCATCTGTCAGCAATTGGATTAAATGTGCAACCCGATGCCGGTCCAGCTTATCAAACAGGTCATCCAGAAGTATCAAAGGTGAAACCTGCAGTTGAGTCTTAATAATCTCAAATTGTGCAATTTTTAGAGATAGAAGTAGCGATTTTCGTTGACCTTGGGAAGCAACGGATTTGACAGGGTGCTTATTCATCAAGAGATCCATATCATCTTTGTGAATACCTGTGGTAGTTCGTTGTAAAATTCTGTCCTTTTCCCTGGCACCCTGAAATAGGGTCGCAAAATCCTGATCGTTGAGCTGGCTCTTGTATGTTACCTCGATATCCTCTTTCTCACCTGATATCTTCGCATAAATCTTGGACACCGTTTCAGCATAATCTGAAAAGAATTGTTTTCGCTTATCATAAATCTGCTTACCAAATTCGATCAGTTTTGAATCATAAATGTCCAGTACCTTATCATCGATAATATCACTTTTGAGGAAACTGTTGCGTTGCTTGAGGACATAATTATATTGACTGAGATTTGTAAAGTAGTCTCGATCTACCTGGCATAAGGTGTTGTCCAGCAGTGTTCTGCGATCTGCACTACCTCCGAGCAGCAGTTGCACATCATCTGGTGTGATGATGACGACAGGAAGAAAACCGATATGGTCGCGTAGACGTGTGTATTTCTTTCCATTTTTCTCAATTATTTTGGTTCCGTTCCTTGGGTACTTTAGGGTGATGAGGTCTTTGTCACCATTCCGCTCAAAGGATCCTACCAGACGGGTAAAGTCCTTGTCATTTTGAATGATATCTGCCTGCCGGAAACTGATGTAGCTCTTGCTCATACACAATACATAAATAGCATCGAGTATATTTGTCTTTCCCATACCATTGTCTCCAGTGATACAAACCAGTCTTCCTTGAAGATCTGTTGAGGTTTTTTCATGATTCTTGAACTGAATCATTTCCAAATGGGTAAGTCTGAGCCTTTTCATTCTGCTCAAAGATCACATTTTGAAATATACTCTTGTAAAAACCATTGAGAAGAATTATCGTTATGTGAGGTAGCTTTTGGACCTAATACTTAATTATATCAACTGAATAGCCTTACCTTTGAAGATTCAATCTGAGAAGGCAAAATTGAACTAAATGTCGCAAGTACTTACAAAAGGAAATACTTCAAAAAAGAAATTTTCTAAAGCCACCTATTTGAAGTGGTATGAAATGATGCTTCGTATCCGTCGATTTGAGGAAGCTACTTTGAAGGCATACGGCCAACAAAAAGTTAGAGGATTTTGTCACGTCTACATAGGACAAGAAGCAATTGCTGCAGGAATGATAACAGCAATTAAACCAGAAGATGCAATAGCTACGGCCTATCGACAGCACGGAATTGCTCTTTCCAGAGGTCTGGAGTCCAAGTATTGTATGGCTGAACTATTTGGAAAAGCAACGGGAGTGGTTAAAGGAAAGGGAGGATCGATGCACTTTTTTTCAAAAGAGAAAAGATTTTTTGGTGGTAATGGAATCGTAGGGGCACAGATTCCTATCGGAACAGGGATTGCTTTCGCCGAAAAATATAAAGGCACAAAGAATCTTTGTGTTACAATGTTTGGTGATGGAGCTGCAAGGCAAGGTGCCCTGTACGAATCGTTCAATATGGCCATGCACTGGAAACTACCTGTATTATACATATGTGAGAATAACCATTATGCAATGGGTACTTCAGTTTCCAGAACCAGTAATATCGATGACCTTTATAAGATCGGACATGCGTTCGATATGCCATCAGAACCAGTGGATGGTATGAGACCGGAAGAAGTCCATATGGCATTGGAGAAAGCAGCAAAACATATTCGAGCAGGTAAGGGGCCTTATTATCTTGAGATTAAGACCTACAGATATAAAGGACATTCAGTCTCGGATCCGGCTAAATACCGTACCAAAGAAGAGCTGAAATCATACAAGGATCAGGATCCCGTTAAGATGACAGAAGCCAAAATGCTAAATGAAAAAATCGCTAGTGAAGCTGAAATATCAAAAATAAAGGATAAGATTAAGCAGGAAATTGCTGAGGCAGTTGCATTTGCCGAACAGTCACCTTATCCTGATGGGTCAGGATTGTTTGAGCATAACTATATGCAAGAGGATTACCCTTTTATTACCGACTAAAACAGAAACATAAGTTGCTTAATATGAATAAGAAGCAGGCATTTGAAACGGATGTCTGCTTTTTGCGTTTTTAAGAGCAGCGCGGAACATAAAGATTATGTACTTTTGCGCAAATTTTCTAAAACCACAAAACATAGATGGCTAGAAGAAGACGACGACAACAGGATGATGATACGCTGATTGATATAGTAGAAGTAAAAGATCAGGCACAAGGATTTGTTGAAAAAAACCAAAATCTGGTATTTGGTACCGCTATAGGTGTTATTGCCGTAATTGGGTTGGTTTTTGCTTATATCAATTTCTTTGAACAACCAAGAAATCTTGAAGCCATGGATGCCATGGCTCAGGCTCAGATCCAGTTTGAGCAGGACTCGTTCTCAAGAGCACTAATCAATCCAAGTGCAGGGACTTCCGGTTTTTTGGATATCATTGATAATTATGGAGGAACGAAAGCGGGTAATTTATCAAGATACTATGCCGGTATTTGTTATCTAAATCTTGGACAGTACGAAGTTGCAATCGATTATCTCGAAGATTACAAAACTGGAGGGTCCATTACACCGATCATGAAGAGCGGTGCCATTGGTGATGCATATGCTGAACTTGGCGATTTCAATTCTGCTTTGAAATTCTATAAAAAAGCTGCTAATACTGACAAAGTTGATGTCTTGACATCATACTATCTTATGAAGTATGGCATGCTCAGTGAGAAACAAGGGGACATGTCCAGCGCATTGGATGCATACACCGAAATAAAAACAGAATATCCTAATACGCCGAGTGGAAGAGATATAGACAAGTATATCATGCGTGTGCAATAAGTATTCAGATCTCGGAACGAAAAGGCCTTTTATCAGTCATTGGTGAAAGGCTTTTTCAATTCAAGGTTATCTTTTGATTAGTTTGCCGCTGACGTAATCAGCAATAAACCTTTCTTTGTAACTCATACCCAACGGCAATTCATCGCCTTCGACTATTACACTATCTACTTCTATGGACTTGATTCGATTGACATTGACAATATAAGATTTACTAATTCTTGCAAAAATCTCCTTGGGCAATTGGCTTAGAATGGTTTTTATATTCATTGCAGTAGCATACTTTTTATCATTGGTATAGATCATGACATAGTCCTTCAATCCTTTGATATACTTGATATTATCAAAGTATAGCTTGACATATTTACGTTCGGATTTGATATATACAAAATCTTCATCAATAGCTTCAATTTCTGTTTTTTGATTGCTTAATTCAAATGCTTCTTTTGCTTTTAGAATCGCCTTGTAGTAGCGATCAAAGCGAATGGGTTTGATCAGGTAATCAACAACGTCCAGTTCAAAGGCTTCGAGAGCGAATTGTGGATATGCAGTAGTCAATATGACCAGGTGTTTATTGGGCAAAGTCCTGAGGAAGTCCAGCCCATTTAGACCTGGCATTTCTATGTCTAGAAAGATGAGGTCGACTTCATTTTTACTCAGAAATTCGCTAGCAAGCATCGCATTTTCAAACTGACCTACGATTTCTAAAAATGGTGTGTCATTTACATGTAGCTCTATGCCCTGTCTTGCCAGGGACTCGTCATCTACGATTATACATTTCACTATTCTTGGTTTTAATTTTCAAATGAACTTTATATACTTTGTCTATATCCGCTACATCTATTTCATATGTATTCGGATAGTTGATATCTAATCTTCTTCTGACATTATTCAAACCTATTCCTCCAATCCTGTGGTTCGTTATTTGTGGTTTTTCTGCTGTGGAATTTTGACAAATAAATACAATGTTGTTTTGAGTAACATGCCAGCTTACTTTCAGAAATGCATGTTCCGGATCTGTGAAATTCCCGTGTTTAAAAACATTTTCTATAAAAGGAAGAAAGATCAATGGTGCCACGCTGACTTGATTTACATTGCCCGAAACCGTGACGTCTGCATTGAGGTGTTCGCGTCTCAATTCTTCTACGGCAATGTAGTTTTTTAAGAACTGGATTTCCTGTGATAGCGGAACCGATTCTTTATTAGCATCATATAGCTGATATCTCATCAAGTCGGATAGCTGCATTATCGAATCTGGCACCAACTCGGGTGTTTTGCGCGACTGGACATAAATGTTGTTCAGATTGTTAAACAAAAAATGAGGATTGATTTGATCTTTAAGAAACTTCAATTCTGTATTGGTTTTAATCTGTTGCAAATCATTGATTTCTTTTTGGTTGTCTATATTGCTTTTGATGATTTTGAAGGCCACCGCAGCGCCCAATATCCCGAGTGTTCCCGCCAAATAATTTAGTGTATAAGGTATGTAGTCGCTCCATTCATAAAATGTTCTGAAAGGGTAATAACTTAAATACATACCACCCAACAGGCTTATCATGGACCAAAAC
>JAHHJQ010000103.1 GCA_018680005.1 Bacteroidia bacterium
TGATGTCCGTGCCACTGATTTAAAGAATGGCATCAAAAACAATACTTATGATGATCTCTTTGACAATCATTATGGCAATGGCCTCGAATACGCCAAATTATTAACTGTAGACCTCAAAAATGTTTCAAAGTCCCATATTGATAGATTAAAGGATTCGGGATTTTCCGACGGTGAAATTCTTGAAATCAATCAAGTCACATCATACTTCAATTATGTAAATCGCACTGTTGTCGGACTCGGGGTATCTGCGAAAGACGAAGTCCTTGGCCTATCGCCAAATGACAGCGACGACCCAGACAATTGGTCGCATCAATAATACTACTCTACCTCCTCACGCGAAGCCCATTTCACCTTTCTTCTTAAAGGATCTGCAGACTGTTGAATCTTGTATTTCAACTTTTCCGGATAGTCATTCGGAAGTTCATTGAGGAATTGATCTACAATTGCCAAGGAAGCAGCTGAACTATGACCACTGAGCAATGTTGAAGACCATCGTTTAGGAAAAAATATCGTACCCGTCAGTTGGATTTCCCTGACCAATCCGAGACCGGGCTGAATATACTTTTCAGCACTTCCTGCACGTAATGGATGATTCAAATAACTCAGCGCTGTTATCACCCATGGTTCCTTTTTCCGGTTTTCTAGTTTTTTGAGACTTTCGAAAAATTGATCGCGCACTACTTTATCTTCCGATAGCGCGGGAATCACAAACGCCATGGCATCACGTCTATCTTTGTTGGAAACATTGTCCAATTGACTCTCCAGGATCTTCTCTGCTCCTTGCACCTCTCGGACTGCTAATTCATATGCAAGGGTGATGAAATCATTTTCGGAAAGTGAGAGCCCTTCAATCTCGATTTCCTTGTTCCATAATTGAATTAGTCTGTCAACATCTTCTGTCTCCAGAGCAATTGAGATGTACGTATCAAACAGCGTTTTCTTTTTTCCATTGTCAGATGTCACTATCATCAACTGCCAAATGTCATCTGCCAATGAAGCAAATTCGCCGGATCGATAAGTGTCATTGAGATATCCCCAATAAATGGATCTCAGGTACCCTAACCTACTGGTCAGTCCCTGGATATCAGATTCAAGGGGTAATGCTTTGGTAATCGTCCTCAGCAACTTTTCGGGATGGATATCACCCCTCAACATGCCTTCCCAAAGCGAAAACCATGCTGAAGACTTGGTAAGATCATCTGATATTTGGTACACATTCTCCATCAGATAGTCCGTACTCCTGGAATCCAATTCAAAATATCCATAGCCTTTTTCTGATGTGCTGGGCAGAATAAAATCAGATAAGGACGCATCTTTTAATCGATCAATGGAATTACTGCGGTCATTCAAGGCAATTGGCATCGTTTCTATACGGCCGTTGGTTGATGTGGTGAGGATAGTTTTTTGTTGCCATATATTATCATTCGATGTTGCATTCATAAAATCCAGGCTATAATTCTGTATCGTTTGACCATCTGTTTCTAATTCAGCTTTCAGATGTGGCATTCCGGATTCCTTTACCCATGCCGCACTCCAGGTTGCCAGATCCAGATCAGTTCGCTTATCCAGGATATTGATCAGATCATCCCAGGTAGCATTGTCAAAAGCATAAGTTTCAAGATACTCTTGCAGCCCTTCCTGAAATTTTTGTTCTCCCATGACCGACTCTAGTTGTTTCATTACCACAGGAGCTTTCTGATATATGATGCGACCATAAAGAAGACTGGCCTGATTCAGGTTTACGAGATTTTGCTGAATGGGATGAGTGCCGGCACTGCGGTCTTCACCATAGGCAGCGGGATGATGTCTTAGTAGAAATCTGAGGTCGTGATCGATATCCGGGAAATTTGGGTTGACCATTTTTGCAGCCATGAAGTTGGCAAATACCTCCTTTAACCATACGTCATCAAACCAGTCCATCGTGACGAGGTCTCCAAACCACATATGTGCGGTCTCATGCGCGATCAAAGAATTCCTACCCATTTTTTGATTGACGGTGGCGTTCTCATCCAAAAACAAGGATCTATCCCTATACCAGATCGCCCCGGGGTGTTCCATTCCACCAAACTGAAAAGCCGGGATCAATGCGAAGTCAAATTTCTTGAACGGGTATTTTATTCCTGTGTAATCTTCTAGCCAGTTTAATGCTTTACTATGCAGATCAAAACATATGTGGGCATTACGTTTGACTTTTTCCTCGTCGGATTCACGATGATACAAGCTCATTTCTCGTCCTCCTACATTCGCTTTGATCGATTGAAAATTTCCAACTCCAAAGGCAAACAAATAGGTACTTATCGGTAACGTGGGCTCAAATTGATAGAAAGTACTTCCATCTTCCTTCTCCTGGGTTGCTACCGGATAATTGGTAAAGGCAATCCATTCAGATGGAATAGTCAATGATAGCTCAAAGCTTGCTTTGATATTGGGTTGATCAAAACAAGGAAAGGCCGTAGATGCTTTATCTGGCACAAAAAGGGCGTACAAATAATCTTCATTGCGATTCAAAGCCTGCTCACCTGCGATAAAACCGATCGTAACTTCATTTTTACCTTCATTCAAGTTTTCCGACGGTACAATGATGTGTTCATTTTCAAATCGATAATCTACCGATGCCCCGGCAATATTTACTTCAATTACTTGTTCTTTTGAATTCTTAAAATCCAGGACAAGGTCTCTTTTGGCACTTTTCAGATCTGCAAGAACGGTGACCGAACCAATAATTTGCTTTTGTAATGAATCTGGAATAATCAGATCCAGCTGATATTTTACATTATCAATATTCGATTTTCTCTGATCAGCAAGGGATTTCGATACGCCAGGCTGCAATATGGTTGGTTTTGGCGAATCGCAATTATAAAGCATCATAGATACGAGTATCCAAAAGGAGAAGAAAAGTTTGTTCGACATTTACGTGATTTTATCGGTAGTGATCTAAAGATAGTAACATGGATTTTCTGTAAAAAGGATAACTTCAGGTACATTCCAATCTTATATTCAGGGGGCAACCTCAAATCTAAGACAATGAAGAAAACTCTACTTGTTATTGCAGGATTAATCCTTCTATTGGCCATAATTGGGTTTGTTGTCGGACCGATAGATATCATGATGTGGTGGTGTAAACCAAAACATACTTTTGATCAGGAAAAGCCAATTCCCGCACCTGATTATAGTCTTGAATCCAACTGGGCTTCGCTGCCTTCAATAGATGACCTGGCAGATATGCGACCAGCAGGTGTGACCAGAGATACATTGATGGATGAGGTCGATGTCTTTTTTATTCATCCGACTGGATTTCTGAAGGGTCATACGTGGAATTCTACGATGGATTCGGAAAGTAGCACAGAAGAAAATACCCAATGGATGATGGCCAATCAGGCCAGTGCATACAGTGATGGCCGGGTGTATGCTCCCCGATATCGTGAGGCCACGATATTTTCCTTTTTTGGAATGGACAATCCAGATGAAAAGGCAGCGCTCGATCTCGCCTATGATGATGTATCCAGATCTTTTAATCACTTTATTGATCATTATAATCAAGGAAGACCATTTATTCTAGCCAGCCATAGCCAGGGAAGTTTTCATGGATTTCGATTATTAAAAGAAAAGATCAGCGGTAGTTATTTAGCGGATAGGATGGTAGCCGCTTACCTGATTGGAATGGGTACAATTACGGATGAAGCTGTAGCCGGAATAGAAGACATTCCGGTTTGTGATGACCCTTCGCAAACACACTGCTTGATCCATTGGGCAACGTATGCTGAAGAAAATTCGGCGGAGGCTTTTGTTCCTGGAAAACTCGTTTGTGTCAATCCACTCTCCTGGAGACGAGATGGTGAAACCTCAAAGAAGGAATTACATCTGGGATATGTACCTCAAACCGGCGCTTTCACGCTTGAATTCATGGGTAAAGACATCTCCAATGATATTAAATTTGAGCCATTGTCTTCACCACATGTTCAACATACTCGAGCTACTTGCAAGGATGGAAAACTGCTCGTTGTACAACAAGATGCAGCATCTGATCTTATGGGTACCGGGGATTATCACGGGCTGGATTATCAACTCTTTCATATGAATATCCGCAAGAACATTGGAGACAGGTATCGCAAATTCAGGATGGATCGCATCGCATTCTTAAACTCCAGAGATGAAGAATCCTAGCATGACAAAATTCAACCATTTTACTGACGACCGCGTGCGCTGCAGCTATACCGCGTCCTCTGACCCAGCTTTAGCGGTCGAGGAGCGGTGGCGCAAGCCTTCGGCGTGTCAGCATCATACAATTCAACTATTCAAAATTAAGCTATGAAATACAATTTCCTTGGTAACACCGGCGTCCTGGTTTCTGAATTATGTTTTGGTACCATGTCCTTTGGCGGAATCACAAACGAAAAAGACTCAAGAGAGATCTTTGATACTTGTCGAGAAGCTGGAATCAATTTCTTTGATTGTGCAGATGTATATGTTGGAGGGAAATCGGAGGAGATTCTGGGAAGATTTATTGCAGACTGTCGCGATGAGGTGGTCATCACTTCCAAAGCCTATTTTCGGACAGGTAAAGATGTAAATGCAATGGGTGCCTCTAGGTATCATCTGGTTCGTGCCATGGAAGCGAGCCTCAAAAGGCTCAATACTGATTATATCGATCTATATTTTATTCACCGTTTCGATGAGCGGACTCCGATTGAGGAGACATTACGCGTATTAGACGATATGGTATCACAGGGTAAGATCCTGTATATCGGTGCCAGCAATTTTGCAGCCTGGCAGGTAGCTAAGGCTTTGGGCATTTCAGAAAAACAAGGTTGGGCCAAATTTGCGTGTATCCAACCAATGTACAATATGGTGAAGCGGCAGGCAGAAGTGGAAATACTACCATTGGCAATATCTGAAAATATTGGCGTCATTAGCTATAGCCCACTTGGTGGAGGATTGCTATCTGGAAAATACGGTAAAGCAAAAAAGCCAGAAGGCGGAAGATTGATTGAAAACAAAATGTACCAAATCAGATACGGTGATGATTGGTTATATGAAGTGGCTGATCAATTTCGAGAACTTGCAAATGATGTGGACATTCATCCGGTATCGCTGGCAATTGCCTGGGTGGGTGCGCACCCCGGGATCACCGCTCCTATTGTAGGTGCTCGAAATATGGATCAATTGGGACCAGTTTTGGAAGCTGCTAATGTTGATATGACTAAGGAATTATGGAGTAGAATCTCTGCGCTTTCCTATGAACCTCCACCGGCAACGGATCGAAATGAAGAAGGATCAGAACATAATTATGGCCTGAGATAAAAAGTCAAAATACTTTTAATTCACAATAATAGGCTGATTATCAAAATCTACTCATATTATCATTTCATCAGAAAAAGGATACAAATTGTATCAATTGTGATCCGTTCGTTAAGATGGATCCCATTATTGATATTTGTGCTGATAGGTTGCTCCAGGATGGAATCGACTTCTGATGTCAAGCAATTAAATTATTCTACGACCAACGATTCAAGTCTTTTTTACTATCGTTTGGGATGGCAACAGATCATGGATGAGGGT